>JAGHUJ010000190.1 GCA_018064905.1 Candidatus Treponema equifaecale | reverse complement strand
GAATCCACTGGATGCAGCCCTCACCCTAAAAGAATTGTTTACCCGACTCAAGAACCCAAAAGACTTTCCCCATGAAATTGGATTTTTTCTCGGCTATCCATTTGAAGACGTAATAGCTTTTGAAAAAAACAGAGGACAGAACTGTAAATACTGTGGCTGCTGGAAAAGCTATTCAGATCCTTTACAGGCCGAAATCTACTGTGCCCAATACAAATGGTGCAGTCAAATATGCAAACAATTGTTTGATGAGGGACTGTCAGTTTCTCAGATAATAAAAAAATATAAAGAAACAATAGGCAATGCTGCCTAAAGAGAGGTTCGTATGAAAATTGCAATTGTGTATGCAAGTACAACAGGCAATACAGAGGCAATGGCCAATGTAATCAAGGAAACTGCAAGTTCAAATGCAGAAGTTGTTTTTGGAACAGCAGATGGAACAGATGCAGGAGAAGTTCTTTCCTGCGATGTGATCCTACTTGGAAGCCCAGCTATGGGTGATGAAGTTCTTGAAGACTCCATGGAAGAATTCTATACAAATATTGAAAGTGGCCTTGGCGGAAAGAAAGTTGGTCTTTTCGGATCCTATGACTGGGGAGACGGACAGTGGCTTAGAGACTGGGAAGACCGTGCAAGAAATGCCGGTGCCTCTGTAATAGAAAGTCTTATGGTTCATCTTACTCCAGAAGCTGATGATATTGTTAAGTGTCAGGAATGGACTAAGGCAGCCATGTAGTTTAACAATTAATTGTTAAAGTAACCGCAGTTCTGAATAATTAAAAACTCAGATTGCGGTTATTACCATCGATATTCTACCTTAAAATATATTGAACTTAAATCCTTGAATTTTCCGTAAGTTCCGTTTTCAAATCCTGGGCGGAAAATATCTGCTCCTGCAGTAATGCCAATCTGGTCTGTAAGTTTATATTTAAGGCTTGTAGAAATGGCACTGTCAAAAGAATTGAACCCCACTACTCCACTGAAGGAAAAATCCAGCAAATCGTTCATCAATGATTTTGAAATGCTTAAGGTTGCTCCATGTTCGAAAGCATCGGCCCTTTCAATATCAGAAGATTTTGCAAACAGAAGATCACAATAATACTGGGCTGTTATTGTCCATCCATCAGGCATCCAGTCAAAACCTAGAAGAGCCATCATCTGATTCTGATTTACGAAATTTTCTTTTCCATTCATGATTGCACTAGTAGAACTCTGAAAAGCCCTGTTATAGAAAAAAGCCGTTTCTCCTCTTAGAACTACAGCCCCTACAGGAACTGCAATATCAAAGCCTGCCATAGTAAGTCGTTTATACTCACCGTTTACACTAAGGCTTTTTGGAACTTCCACATTGTAAACAGGATGCAGAACATTATTTACCTGATAACTTAAGACCGGCATTTTATCCCATCCATAAAAACCATAAATTGAAAAATCACAGAGCGAAAAATATCCGCTGGCCTTTAAGCCATATTCCATATTTTTTAAATTCAATTCAGGATTTGAAAATTCGCCAATATTAAGAGGGAGATTGATTTCAGTTCCATTTTGAGAAAGCTTTACCGAATCAGGAAGAATTGCTTTCTTCAGCGGATTATTTTTTTCAAGCGGAAGTTTTGTTCCTGTAAAAAATGGAATTACAAAACC
>JAGHUJ010000083.1 GCA_018064905.1 Candidatus Treponema equifaecale | reverse complement strand
CATTTCCATACGGATATCCGTTGCCATAAGGGTTTCCGTAACCATTTCCACCGTATCCATTCATGTAAGGATATCCGTATGGTTAAGCACAGTTAGGAGTTCCCCTGGTTCCATACATTTCCTCTGGAATTTCAGGAGCAGATTCTGCACTGAATCTTTCTGTAGGCGACTTTTCTGAAGCCAATTTATCAGCATCAGTTTTTTCCTCAACTGCAGGAAGCTCATCCATAGAGAATTTTTCTGCAACAACAGGAGAAGCCGCCGTTTTTTCAGCTTCAACAGGAAGTTCAGGCGCTCCACCAACAATTCTTTCCTGATGAGGTTTTTCTTCAACTTTTGTAAGAACAGGTTCTTCTATAACAGGTGGTCTTTCTTTTACTTTTTCTGAATGAACCTCTTCTGCCGCAACAACTTCAACAGGAAGCTCAGGAGCCTTTTCTTCAGCCAGAACTTCATTTGGTTTTACGATTTCCAGCTGATCCACAGGAATTGCAGGAGCAACAGAATCAAACACTACTTTTTCAGGAACATCAGGTCTTTCTTCCTCATAAACAGGAATTTCAACTGTGACCAGTTCAGGAATTTCACCGGTCTCCATCTTTTCATTCTCAACAAATTCATCAGGATTAATAAGTTCAGGTCTCTGCTTTGCCCTGAGCTCAATTTCCTGTTCCAGAAGCTTTATAAGAAGCTCAATTCTTTCACGCTGAGGAGTCTCAGGATCCAGTTCCAGATATTTTATATAGTTGTTTTTTGCATCTTCCAGATGATCAAGCTTAAGTTGAGCGTTGGCACGGTTCAGAACTGCAGGAGCATATTTTTCATCCTCCTTGATTGCAATTGCATAGCTGGCATCAGCCCTCATGTAATTTCCCATGGCATAGCAGCTGTTTCCGGCATTATAGGCCAGAACCTTGTGGTCAGTATCATCCCGTGCAAGACCTTTTACGCAAACAGCAAGGGATTTGTTGTAGTCACCGGTCTGATAGTAAGCCACACCTAAATAAATGTACACGGCTGGATTTACGTTCTCAGCTTCAATTGCCTTCTCAAAAAACGGTATCGCCGCCTTTGGTTCGTTAAGTGAAAAAAGTTCCTCACCTTTGTCAAAATCCTCGTTGAACACAATCGGATTGGCAATTTTTTCAGCTTTCTTTCCGGACTTGCCGTTTTTTTTAGCTTCAATGGCGGCCTTTGCCTGAGAACTCTTAACATTCTGTGAAAAAAGCGGCGAAACACACAAAACACAGCAGGCCGCAACTGCAATTTTCTTCATATACATATTCATATTATCGGAGATTTTTGAAAGAATCTAAAAAGTTGAAAGATAAAGATTATTGATGTATAATTGAAGTTGAATTTTTGATTTATTTGGGAGAATAGGACATGATTCAGATTGCAGTTATCGCAATTCTTTTGGTTGGTATCGGATTTCTTGCATTTGCGGTAATAAAATCGCTTGCACAGCCAAAAAAACTTGGATCAATTGAAAAGCTCATCAAACAGCAGAAATATTCAGCAGCAGAAAAAGTTGCAAAATCCATCATCGCAAAAGATTCCAGAGATTTCAGAGCCCACTATTTTCTTGGAAAAGCATATCTTGCAGAAAAGAAAAATGAACTTGCTCTTATGGAATTCAAGCTTGTTTCTCAGAACGCAATTTTTGGAAATGAAATTCCAGAAGCAGAATTCCGTCACATGATGGCTTCACTTTATCAGAAATTCAATCAGACAGAAGATGCCCTCAAAGAATTCCTTCTTCTCACAAAACTTGAACCAACAAATGCAGAAAACTACTTCAACTGCGGTAAGATTTATGAGCAGAAGAACCGTGCAGATATGGCTTTGGGATTCTATCAGAAGGCTATCAAATTCAACAGAAAGCACGTAAAGGCACATGCAGCAATGGGACTTACCCTTTTCCGTTCAAAACAGTTTGCAGAAGCAAAGAAAGAAATCGACACTGCCATTGCTCTCAGTCCAGAAACTTATTCCACATACTACTACCTTGGAAAAATCCTCAAGGAAAACAAGGATTATCCAGGAGCCGTTAAAGCATTTGAAAAAGCTCTCCGTGATCCTGAATTCAAGCAGAGAGCCTACCTTGAACGCGGTTCCTGCTTCATGATGGCAAATGCAGTTGACAACGCCATGGCTGAATTCAACAATGCGGTAAAATGTGCAAAGGACGAAAGCTCACAGGAAACATTGTTCGCCCACTACTTCCTTGCCGGCTGCTACGAAAAGAACAGAAAAATCGACAAGGCCATCGAACAGTGGCAGATTATTTATCAGCACAACCATTCATTCCGAGATGTTGCCGCAAAGCTTCAGGAATACAAGGATCTCCAGTCAAATGATTCCCTCAAGGAATTCCTCACCTGTTCAAATGCAGAATTTGTAGAAATCTGTAAAAAAGCAGCATTGGCCGGATTCAGCATGTCAGCAAACAAGGTTGAAGACAAAAAGACCTGCATTCAGATGCTTGCCACAGAAGCCAAGAAGGATGACTGGATGAACATGAGAAAACAGCTCTTCCTTCTCAACTGGTACCGTGACACAGAACCAATCGAAGATTCTGAAATCCGACGCGTTCTCGAAGCCTCAAAATCCTTGAACTGCTCAAAGGCATACGTAATCACAAGTTCTGGTTTTACAAGCTCAGCTACAGGATTTGCAGAAAACCGTCCGATTGAGCTGGTGGGAAAAGAAAAGCTTGAGGCAATACTTTCTAAAGCCGGTATCTAAAGAAATATGAAAATTCTCTGCGTCTCAGATCAGATTGATCCACTTGTTTACAGTAACAAGATTAAAGAACGTTTTGGCAACGTGGATGCTGTTTTGTGCGCAGGAGATTTGCCTTCAGACTACATTGATTTTATTGTTTCTTCTCTGAACAAACCAACTTATTTTATTTTCGGAAATCACAATCTTTCAGAATTCGGTTATTATCACAAATTAAAGACAAATAATCGCGGTCCTCATCCAACCCTTCAGGAAGAACATTCAATCTTTGACATGAAGGGAAGCTTTGGCGGAACTTATGTCGGTTTTAAGGTTATCAGGGACAAGCATCTGAAAATAAAAGACAAAAATGCAAAAGAAACACCTTTTTTGGTAGCTGGAGCATCTGGCTCAATCAGATATAATAATGGTCTGAACCAATACACTGATTTTAAGATGAAGCTTCACCTTATAAAAATGATTCCAGGACTTCTGTACAACAAGCTGCGCTACGGACGTTACTGCGACATTTTTCTCACCCACGCCTCGCCTCGCCACATTCACGACAAGGAAGATCCGTGCCACAAGGGATTTGAATGCTTCAACTGGTTCATACGGAAATTTCAGCCAAAATATCTTGTTCACGGCCACATACATCTGTACGACATGAACACCCCAAGAATTACCGTATCTCATAAAACCACCGTAATCAACGCATATAGCTATGTTATCATAGAACTTAACGATGAAAACAAAAATGGAGAAACAGCAAATGAATGACAGCATGCTTTCATCAGAAACAGAAGAAGACTTCTCTAAGGCAAGGCACAAGGCACTTTTCAATGAGGTTCAGCACTTTTTGAACCCAGATGAAGCCACGCTGATTTCCTTTTCCGACATAAAAAAACTTCTCAAACCGGACAACGAAGTATACAAGGGAATGATGGTTATTCCTGTAAAGCTGATTGTAGGTTCAGAGGGCCGCTATCAGGACTTTGACAACCGATTCTTTCCAAAGAGCATGCACTTAAAAACCCGTTGGGAACACATTGATATGGCCCACATCAACGATATTGCCCTTCCACCGATTTCACTTTACGAGCTGGGCGGGGTTTATTTTGTTCGTGACGGAAATCATCGTGTTTCAGTGGCAAAGGCGAAGGGAGTTGAATTCATCGATGCTGAAGTTGTAAGTCTTCAAAGCGAAATAAAGCTTCATCCCGGTGATTCCCTCAAAAAAATGACAAAACAGGTTATTGAATACGAAAAGCGCGTGTTCTATGGAGAAACCGGTTTTGGAGACGTGACAGATTTCTGGTGGCTGGACTTTTCAGTTCCGGGACAGTACGACGTAATTTACAACCACATTCTCACTCACAAATATTACATAAATATGAACAAAACTGAAGAAATCGGAATGGACAAAGCCATAATGTCCTGGTTTCTTACAGTATACATTCCAACAATAAAGGTTATCGAAAAGCACAACATCATGAAATACTTCAAAAACCGCACAAAAAGCGACCTTTACGTCTGGGTAATCAAATACTGGGACGAAATCAAGCAGAAATTCGGAACTGATTTCAGTCTGGACGACATTGCAGATGATTTCTTAAAGCAGTTCAGCACAAAATTCAAAATAAAATTCTTCAGAAAACTAAAGGGAATGATATTCAAGAAGAAGTATCAGAAAAATTCCACAAAATCTGAAATATAACTGAAAACTTGACGGCTGAATATTTCAATGTTAAAATAATAGATACAATTTTAGGAACGGGAGAAAAATCTTGACTTCAGAAGCAATTTCATATATTCCTCTGTTTTGTACAGCCGGAATTGCACTTATAATTGGCGTCCTGATTACAATCATCAAAATCCGCAACACTGCAAAAGTAAGCTTTATTTCATACCTTACAATCGCAGTTATGATTTTTGCCTGTATTTATACAGCCCTTCATCCGGGAATGCTCACATTCGCACTCCTGATTCTTCTTGCAGCAGTATTGCTTATCCCATACTGTGTGATGCTGGCATTCGGAAAGCCTAAGGCAAAAGAAGTAGAAGCAACGGAAGAAGTTGAAGAAGAAGCTAAGCCGGAAATCGTAGTTGAAGAAATCAAAGCTGAAGAAATCGACCTTATCGAAAAAGGACGAACCTTCGTTACATTGGCTGCTGATTCATTCTCAGATCCAGAAGGAATGCAGACTCTGCTTGATACAATCAACACAACCTGTGTAAATATCACTCAGGCCAGTGGTGGTGCAGTTCTTCTCGTTGATGAATTTGAAGACCTCATTACAGTAAAATCATTTACAGGAGACTTCCCCCCTCCATACAAATTGCCAGAAGATCTTCCTCATAAGCCTCTCCGTGTTTCTACAAGCTTTAAATATGCTCAGTTCCCTCTTCGTGACAACATCTTTGGTGAAGTTGCCACAGCAGGTCGTGCAGAACTGGTTGCAGAACCAAAGCTTGACGAAAGAATCTTTGAGAACGGTCCTGAGGACTTCCTTAAACTCGGAAGCTACATCTTTATTCCGTTGAGACTTCGTGGAAGAGATATCGTAATCGGTCTTCTTGCATTGGCTCGTAATCCAGATAAAACTGCATTCTCTGATCAGGAATTCAGCTGGGCTCAGACTTTGGCAGGATTTGCTGAATCTGCTCTTAAAACTACACTCAGCTTTAAGCAGTACACAGATAAGCAGGAACTTACAAAGGAAGCTGATATCGCTTCAAACATTCAGACAACACTTATTCCAAAGAAACTGCCTCCATTGCCAGGTGTTTCATTCGGATCATTCACAGAGCACGTTGCAGGCGTTTGTTCAGATATCTTCGATGTAATTCCAGCAAGAGCAGACAGAACTTCATTTGTTCTTATGGATATGGCCGGAAAAGGAATGAACTCTTTGCTGGTTTCTACAATGATTCGTGCAATGTTCCGCCTTGTCGTAAACACAACTCAGTCTGCAGGTACAATCCTCAGCTGGGCAAACCGTGGAATTTGTTCAGAAACCACCTTTGAGCATTTTGGTTCTGTTGCACTTATCAACTATGATGCAACAAAGCACAAGGTTCAGCTTTCAACAAGCGGAAACATTCCTGTAATCAAATTCAACGCTGCAAAAGGCGCTGTAGAGAAAGTTTCTTCTGTTTGTGAGCCAATTGGTGTAGAAAAAACTACAACTTATAAAGATATAGAGTTTACAGCAGCCAAAGGTGATATTATAATATGTTATACTGATGGTGTTGTTGAGGCTTTGAACTCTAACGGCCAGCAGTATTCTGTAGGCAATTTAACAAACATTGTTAAGGCAAATGCTAGCTTATCAGGTAAGGAAATCGCAAACTTGATTAAGACAGATATAAAGAAGTTCGTTGGTACAGAAACGCTGCATGATGACCAGTCACTTCTTGTAATGAAAATTCAGTAAATAAAGGAGTTAAATTTATGGAACTGAAAATTCGAAAAAACGGAGAAGTTTACATTATTGATGTAAACGGCGAAATGGATCTTTACAACTCCTATAAACTTAAGGAACTCGTCATGAAAATGCTCGAGAAAAATGTAAAGAGCTTCATTATCAATCTTGAACAGGTTGACTACATCGACTCGTCTGGAATCGGTGCTCTCATCTACATTTGTTCTACAATCAAAAAGATGAACCTTAAGCTCGCTATTTCCAGCATCCACGGTTCAGTAAAAAAGGTTATTGAATTAACAAAATTGATGGGATACTTCCCTATTGCAAACAGTGTAGAAGAAGCTCTTCTCATGGTTAACGAATAATAAAGGAGACTCAAAATGGAACAGATTAAAGAATTACGTTCAGATGATAACGATCCATTGTTCGACACAACAAATATGTTGTACAAGGAGTTTCCATCAGATTTCCGTCAGATCCGTTACTTTACACTTTTGATCGTGCAGTCTGCACCTCTTGAAATTAAGGAAATCAACTTGCTTGAACAGCAGATTTCTGAAGTTATCAAGAACGCTGTTAAGCACGGTAACAACTGTGATATCAACAAGAAAGTAAAGGTTTGGTATTCATTCAGTCCTTCACATGCACACATCATCGTTCAGGATGAGGGTGAAGGATTCAAAGATCTTGAAAAATGGAATGAATTCAACCGCAAGCGTCTTGATTGTCTCCACAACTCAAATTTTGAAGAATTGGCAAACTATGTATCATTCAGAACAAAGAAATCTGATGATCAGGATGGTGGTAACGCTTTGTTTGCTGCTCTTGAATATTGGGATGGTGGATATGTTTACAATGGAAAACGCAATGGCGTTGCAATGCTCAAACGTTTCCAGAAGAAACATCTTGGTGTAGCTGTAGAAGAATAGTTTCAAACTAGACCATATACAAAAGGGGATGTCATTTCAGGACATCCCCTTATTTTTTTATTTTCTCAAAAAAACTTATTATTTTTTTACCACGCTTTTTAATACTTCCAGAGTTTCCTGAGCTGTTTTTTCCCAGCTGAATCTTTTTGCCCAGTCAACTCCCTGCTCTATCATACTTTTTCTGAATTTCTTGTCAGTACAGATTTTTTCCATTGCATCTGCAATTTCATTTAAATTTTCACTGTTGAACAGAATGGCCTTGTCTCCGGCAACTTCAGTAAGTGCGCCACCATTGGAACAAGCAACAGGAATACCTGATGCCATAGCCTCAAGCACCGGAAGACCTACACCCTCAATCTCTGAAGGAAATACACAAGCCTCTGAACCAGAATAAAGTGCTGGAAATGTTTCGTGTGGAAAGTAACCGGTAAGAAATATATCCGACGCATATTTTGATTCCAGTGCAGTTCTTTTTACATCTTCAGTAGCAGCACCTGCACCACCGGCCAAAACCAGTCTGTGAGGAAGACCTGTTTTATCCTTAAACAATTCAAAAGCCTTGATCAAATCACAATGATGCTTTAATGATGAAGACATTGTTGAAGAATAAATAAAATAAGGCCGTCGGATTGAGAAAGGATTTATTTCAATATAATCATTGTTCAAAAGATCAACCTGATAGAACATTGAATGATTGATTCCATTGTGAATGACAACAATTTTTTCAGGTTTGATTCCAATTCGCTTTAAGTCTTTTTTGATGTACTGACTTGCAGCGATGATTTTGTTTACTTTTTTAAGGCTTCGCTTTAACCTGAGTCGTTCAGAAAATGTTTTAGAAGCAAAAAGATTTGAAACAATGTCATTCACAACCGCAACAGACGGAACACCAAAATGACTTGGCAAAGCAGTAGAAGAAGCAGGAAAAAGCATGACATCGTATTTTCGCTTTCTGGCAAATCTGTTGCATAAAAAGTGGTGCCAAAATTTTTCGGCTTTTGGTGAATCAGGAAGCAAAATAGATTCAAAAGAAAGGTTGTTGTCCCTGGCATAAGTGTAACGGTCAATTTCCGCACCAAAAAGCTCGAATTCAACCTCATCATTGTTGTTAAAATTCTGTACAAGAGAACTGAAATAAGAACCAATACCGGAACGGCCGTGATCACAGCCAAAAGTGTCTATACCAATCTTCATAATAAGTTCTTTAATTATAGCAAGATTGATTTTTATGTGCTATATTTCTGTGTATGAATCAGATAAAAACATTTTCAGAATTAAACATTGAATCAAAATACATTGAAAAGCTTGCTGCCAATGAAATTTCAGAACCAACAGCAGTTCAGGCTCAGGCAATCCCTGAAATTCTCGCTGGAAAAAGTCTTTTGTTCCAGAGCGAAACAGGAACTGGAAAAACCTTGGCCTACACTCTTCCACTTTTACAGAATATTGAAGCAGCAGAAAATCCAAGAAAAGAAGTCAAAATCGTAATTATTTCTCCAACAATTGAACTTGCCTCACAGATTAAGCTTCAGGTGCAGATGGTTTCAGAAAGCAAGGTTGGTCTTCTGGTAGGTGGAGCTCCAATCAAACGTCAGCTGGAAGTGCTTAAGGAAAAACCTCTTGTTGTAATCGGTGGACCTGCCAGACTTCTGGAACTTTTCCACTTAAAAAAACTTAAACTGGACGGAGCTGCAGCCGTTGTTCTTGATGAAGTTGACAGACTTATTTCACCGGAAATGCGTGATGATACAATTGCACTTATCAACGCCATGAAAAAGGACATTCAGCTTATTGCGGCAAGTGCTACAATCACAAAATCCACACAAAAAGTTCTTCAGGACACAAGGGTTAAGCAGAACGGCACAACGGAAAGCGATCTGGAAACACTTTTTCTACCTCCAGAGGATGTTTTAAGAAAACGAATAACACATCTTGCACTTTATGCAGAAACAAGGGAAAAAATCGACACTTTGAGAAAATTCCTTGTGGCAGAAAAACCTGAAAAAGCATTGGTTTTCACTTCAAAAATAGACCAGGTTGCAAATATTGTGGCAAAACTCAAATACAAGAACATCGAATGTACAGGTCTCACTGCAAAAACAGAAAAAACTGAGCGGAAATCAACAATCGACAGATTCAGAAGTGGAAAAATTAAACTTTTGGTAACCAGCGATTTGACTTCCCGAGGGCTGGACATTCCGAACATAACCCATGTAATTCAGATGGACATGCCTTCAGACGATGATTTCTTCATTCACCGTGCAGGACGAACAGCCAGAGCCGGAAAAACTGGATTCAATGTGGTAATTGGCGACGGATATGAAATGAGGAAATTTGCAGCAATCGAAAAGAAACTGAAAATCACGGTTTACCCAAGAATGTTGTACAAAGGCCGCCTGATTGATCCAAACGAATTGGAAGAAAATCTTCAAAAGAATGAAGATTAGTCATATAAACGAAGTCTTAATAAAGCAACAACAACTTAAGAAGGTGAAGTTCAAAAAAGTGGGACGTAGAGAAAAAAAATCAAGGGGGACCCGCATAGCGAACAAGGCGAAGCTTTTGTGAGCGGGTATGCGGGGGTTTACTTGATTTATTTTCTCGTCAACTGGGACCCGCTTTTTTGAACTTATTTTATAAAAATGTCTTTTAACTAATTGTTAAAACTTCGACTTTTATAACTCATTGAAATAACCCCATTTTCGTGGTATATTTAGAAGATATATTTCAAAATGGAGTTATTCTGTGTTTCTTAAAAGCCTGGACATTTTTGGTTTTAAATCTTTTGCTGACAAAACTCATGTTGAATTTGCAGACGGTATCACTGCCCTTCTTGGACCTAATGGTTGTGGAAAAAGTAACGTCGTTGATGCCGTAAAATGGGTTCTTGCAGAAAACAAGGCAAAAAATCTCCGTGCAGACACAATGGAATCCGTTATCTTCAACGGAACAGAAACTCGTCCACCGCTCAACATTGCCGAAGTAACACTCACAATCGCCAATGAAAACGGTCTTCTTCCATTGGAAGATTCAGAAATCGCACTCAAACGCCGTCTTTATCGTTCTGGTGAAAGCGAATATTACATCAACAACAGACAGGTTGGCCCAACAGAAATCCGCCGACTTTTCATGGATACTGGTGTCGGAAAAGCTGCATATTCTGTAATGGAACAGGGAAAAATCGACCAGATTCTTTCATCAAAACCAGAAGACAGACGCTATCTTTTTGAAGAAGCAGCAGGAATTTCCCGTTCAAAGGCAGAAGTTGCAGAAGCCGAACGTGAACTGGAGCGAACAAGACAGAACCTTGCACAGATTGAAGTAGCTCTGGCAGAAAACAAACGCAGCTACGAAACACTTAAGGTTCAGAGTGAAAAAACAATCAAATATCGAAAGCTCAAAGAAGAAATTTTCAATTACGAGCTGGACATTCAGCTTTTAAAACTCAAAGATTTTGTTCAGAATCAGGCAAGAGCCTCACAATCAAAAGAAGAAATTGCAGCAAAAAGAAATGCGGTTCAGGCAGAAATCGATGAAATTTTGAACACCCTCACTGAAAATTCCGACAAAATCAAAGAGCTTCAGGCCAAAATGGGTGAACTCCAGATGGAGCTGGTTCGCATTCAGACTGAAAAAACAAACAAAATGGACCAGCACAAGCTTCTCAATGAGCAGGCCCGCACAATCCGTGAAAAAATCGGTACTTTGGAGCTTAAACAGCGTTCAATTCAGGAAAAAATCGATGAAATAAATGAAGAAATCGACGAACAGGATGCCGATCTTCATTCAAAAACAAAACAGCTGGACGACGTTAAGCAGAACATCCAGTCATTTGTAGAAAATATTGAAGTTTCACAGAATCAGATTTCAGAAAATGAAACTAAAACAAAGGAAAGTGAAGCTGAAATTCAGCAGCTTAACCAGGAACGGGAAACTTTCCAGAAAGAACTTGAATCAATCACAGAAGATATCGTTACAGAACTTGATGCAAAGCTTAAGGACTCAGGTTTTTCTTCTGCAGCCAGCAAAAAGGCCAAGGAAAGTCTTGATGAACTTGTAAGCAAACTCAAAATTTTTGCAGAAGGCCGCAGAAACATCTTCACAGACTTTGCTTCACTTAAAGGTCATTCAGAATCAGAAAATGAAAATTTTGCAAAGGACGCAATAAAGGCTCTGGATGAGGTTGCAGGCCTTGTAAAGGAAATTGAAGGTGCAATTGACACTTATTCAAAAACCGTTCCAAACTTTATTGACGATTTTCTTTCTCCGGAAGGTATCATCACTCAGAAACGAACAATTGACCGTGCGATTTCTGAAAATATGCAGAAGATTCAGACAATCCGGGAACGAATTGAAGGCTACAAATCAGAAAATGCAAGTCTTTCTGGAAAAATCAGCGAATATAAAGAAACTCTTTCAACTTTAAGGGTAAGTGAAGCTCAGATGCAGCAGCAGATTTTCAACGCAAAACAAACTGCAGAACTGCTTAAACGAAGCCTTACCAGTGAACAGAATTCTCTTCGTCAGAATGAAGAAGATTTGTATGCAGAGCAGAAAAATCAGGAAGATCTGGAAGAGCGACTGGAAGACCTTCAGAGTTCGCTGGCAGTAATTGAAAAACGTGGTCAGGAATGTGTTGAAAGCATGGGTCAACTGGATGCGGAAATCAAACAGAGAAACACCAGTGACTCAGGCAAGAAAAATGCTCTTGAAAAGAAGCGTGATGAACAGCAGAAATTTCAGGCACAGTATGAAAAACTCACACTTGATCTGGTTACAAGCGAAAACGACATCCGCAACATCAAGCAGAACTTTATTGAAACTCACAGCCGTGATCTTATGGAATTTGAAGAGAGAATGTACAAAATCAACACTCCTTCAGCAGTTCTGCGAGAAAAACTTTCAGAATCACGAAAAGCGCTGGCTGATCTTGGCTCAGTAAACCTCATGGCACCAGAAGAATTTGGTGAGCAGAAGGACCGATACGAAAAACTTCAGTCAAGCTATGATGATACAAAAAAATCATTGGACAATCTTCTCCGCGTTTCAGAAGAAATCAAGTCCAAATCAACGGAAATGTTCCTGAACACTTACAACAAGATCAAGAAAAATTTCCACAATATGTTCAGAAGAATGTTCAACGGTGGCCGTGGCGAGCTTAGGCTTACAGACCCGCAGAACGTTCTCACATCAGGAATTGACATTTATGCTGAGCCGCCTGGAAAAAAGCTGCAGAACATCGCACTTCTTTCCGGTGGTGAAAAAACAATGACAGCTGTTGCACTTCTCTTTGCCACATATCAGGTTCGACCTTCTCCATTCTGTCTTTTGGACGAGATTGATGCGGCACTTGATGACAAAAACGTAACCAGTCTTGTTCAGGCACTGCGTTCATTTGCAAAACTTTCTCAGTACATCGTAATTACCCACAACAAAAAGACTGTTATGGGTGCACGAACAATGCTTGGTGTTACAATGCAGGAATCAGGTGTCAGCAAAATCATCACAATGCGTCTTGATAAGGAAATTGCTTCTGAATCAGATTTCCAGGAAGACACAGAATTTGTGGAAGAAGAAGTTGCTCCAGAAGAGAATGTTTATCTTCCACCACGACCTGCAAAACGTATCCACAATCCGGATGGTACAATTACAGATCCTGTAATCGAGCAGCACAATGAAGAAATGAAGGAAGCGGCTAAAAAAGCAAGGGCAGAAGCCAGAGCTGCTAAACAGGCAGAAGAAGAAGCTAAAAAAGCAGCAGAAGCAGAAAATCAGGGTGATTCTGATTCAACTGAAAACAAGGAAAACCAATAGAAAATGTTGGACTTAGATGAATTAAAAGAAAATTTTGGTGATTTCTCACTTTCTGACTTTATTCAGGAAAAGCCAGCTGTATTTGCAGCCATTTGTGGTGGGATTTTTCTGTTCCTTGCCGCACTTGTAATTCTTTTAATTCAGACTTCTCCAGAAAAAAAAGTTGAGTACAGCAATCCTGAGCACCTGGAAGCTGATGCACCGATTTTGATTCCGGACGCACCACAAATTGAAAAAGATTATTTTCCAAGCCGTGTCACAGAAAACCAGTGGTCAAAGGAAGAAGTAGACAAATGGTTCACATATCCAGATGAAACTGTAATGGAAGATCTGGAAAAAACAAACAATAAAATTGTAAAAGACATTCTGGAGGCTGCTCCATAATGAAGAAATTATCATTATTGGCCCTCACTGCCTGTGCATTTATATTTTTCTCATGTGGTTCAACTGCAAATGTTGCAAATCAGGATGAATCAGCTTTAAACACAGAAACTGCAGAAACTGAATCTTCAAAAGCACCTGCAACAGATTCTCCAGAAATGAAGGAACTTGACCAGAGCAATCCGCTGACTCACATAATTGAGCAGAATGCATCTCTGGATAAAACTTCACCACTTGACGTTTCATCAGGAGCAATCATAACTGTAGAAAATACAAATACTCAAAATAACTCTGTACAAGCTGAACTCGAAACTGAAAAAAATGAAACTGCTGATTCAACCGATGAAGCATCTTCGGATGATACTTCAATGGTAGATAACGAAGATCAGAATTTCAACAAGGATGCAGACAAGGCACCAACAACCGATGAATCATCAAAGGTTTCAGAGCCAAATATTTTTGAAGAGCCTGAAGTAAAGGATTTGATTGAAATTGAACCAGAGCTTCCGGCTGAAGTTGTGGTTGAACCAGAAGTTGTAGTTGAAGCACAAAAAGAAGAGACAAAACCAGCTGCAGTTCCACTTCCAGAAGCAAAGGAAGAAACTCCTGAAAATTCTGAGCAAAATAATTTGATTTCAGAAGAGACGGAAGCTGAACCACTGGAAGAATCTGGAGAAGCAATTGAGAAAAAACCAGAAATTGTTCCTTCACGCAGTGTTACAATGAAGAAAAATCAGTATCTCGATGTGGCTTATCCAGGTAAAGGCTGGACATATATTGGAGAAGAAGAAAATTTAGATCTGATCAAATATTTTGGAAGAAGAGTTGGTGCAGGAAACACTAATTTTACGCTTCGTTCTTCAAAAAGTGGAAAGACAATCCTTCATTTCTATAAAAATGACGGGCTTACAGAAGATTACATCGATGACTATCTTGAAGTAATTATTTTGGATGAAATTGCCAAGAACAATAACCACGCAAAAGCTCCATCCTATGCTGAAATTGTACCTGCAAAACCTGTGAGAAAATTCCCGGAACAAAAACCAGTTCAGAAGGCAGAACAGGCAACTTTGGAAAAACAAGTTTCTCCAGAACCAGCAGCTCCTGCAAAAGCAGAATCAGCAGATAAAAAGACAGAAAACAGAACATCTGAGCAAACAGCAGCTGTACAAAAATCGCAGAATCAGAATCAGGATGCGGCTCAGAAAAATGAAAAAACAGAAGCTTCAGATGACGTTAAAACTGTAATTTCCACACCTCAGGAAATTCAAAATCCAACAGAACCACTGGTAAATTCTTCAGCAACTCCAGTTTCCTCTGTTTCCTCAAATAGTGAATTTTCAACTGACACGCAGCCAGGAATTCAGACAGAACCAGAAGTTACAGTTTCTTCAGAAGAAGACAGCACAGATTATGCAGATGAGTCACTGCTGGAAAAAGCAAAGCAGCTCTACAATGAAAAAAAATATGAAGAAGCTGCAAAATGTGCAAAAAATTATTCTAATGCCGCAGATTCAAGGCTTGATGAGGCATATTTTCTGCTTGGACAAATCTATGAAGCAGATTCACCTGTAAAAAATATCAGGAATTCTGTTGATGCCTATACCACAGTTACAAAACGGTACAAGCAAAGCAAGCTGTGGAAGGAAGCAAATCAACGGTCAATCTACTTAAAAAGATTCTATATAGACATAAGATAAAAAACATCTATACAAATCAACTAAAGGGGAACACAGATGAAAAAATCAATTCTAGCTATATTTGCAATATCTTCACTTTCACTTTTTTCCTGCTCAATAAAACAGGTTGAATACAGCCAGCGAACTGTTACAGTTTCAGGAGAAGGAACGGTTACTGTTGAAGCTGACACAGCAACAATTCGTGCAGCAGTAATTACAAGAGCCAAGGAAGTTGTGGACGCATCAAATCAGAATGCGGTAAAAATGACAGAAATTCAGAAAGCGCTTAAGGCAAATGGAATTCAAAAAGATTCAATTTCAACAGAAGATTACAGCGTTTATCAGGAATCAAAATACAATTCAAAAACTGGAGAAAATGTTCCAGGTGATTACAGGGTCACAAACACAATAAAAGTCACATTAAAAGATGTTTCAAAAATCGGGGATACAATCGATCTGTGCCTTAAAAACGGTGCAAATTCACTTTCTTCTATTTCATACGGAATCTCAAATCCAGAAATTGCAGAAAAGCAGGCACGAACAATGGCTATTCAGAAGGCACAGGAATCAGCAAATCTTCTTGCTGGAACCAGCGGTGCTCAGGTTGGAAAAGTCCTTAAAATTACAGAAGTTTCAAATTCTACTCCACGAAATATGCTGATGAAGAGTTCCAGAGCTGTTGCTGCAGAAGCTTACAACGATGCCATGGCTCCAACTCCGATTGCAAATGCAAAATCATCTATTTCAGTTAGAATTGAAGCTGTTTATCAGTTGCGATAAAAAAACGAAAACAATAAAATAATTAAAAGAGGAAATAAAATGTTAGATTACAGATTTATCAAAGAAAATCTTGAAGCCGTAAAGAAAAATATCGCAGACCGCAACATGGTTGCAGATGCAGATCTGGTTGTAAAGCTTTTTGATGAGCGCACAGCTCTTACAACAAAATTGCAGGCACTTAAGCAGAAACGCAATGAAAACGCAGCAAGCATGAAGCAGAAGCTGGATCCAGAAACTCGCCAGAAGTATATCGAAGAAGGCAAGCAGATTAAAGAAGATGTTTCTGCAGCAGAAAAAGAACTTTCAGAAGTTGAAGCAAAGCTTGATGAAGCAGGACGACAGATTCCAAATATGCATCATCCGGATACTCCAATCGGTAAATTGGACACAGAAAACCTTGAAGTTAAGAAATCTGGTACAATCCGCAAGTTTGACTTCCAGCCAAAAGACCATGTTCAGCTTGGTGAAGAATTGGATATTCTCGATTTTGAACGCGGAACAAAAGTTTCTGGACCTAAATTCTACTATCTTAAGAATGAAGCAGTATTCCTTGAAGAAGCTTTGATCATGTACGCACTCAACGTACTCAGAAAGCATGGCTTTACAACATTCATCACACCGGATGTAGCACGCCAGGAAATTTTGCAGGGTATTGGATTCAATCCACGCGGAAACGAATCGAACGTTTACTGTATTGAAGAAGAAGGAACATGTCTCGTAGCTACAGCAGAAATCACTTTGGGTGGATTCCACTCAGGCGAAATTCTGGACAAATCTGCACTTCCACTGTTCTACTGCGGTCTCTCACACTGTTTCCGCCGTGAAGCAGGTGGTGCCGGTCAGTTCTCAAAGGGCTTGTACCGTGTACACCAGTTTGACAAAGTTGAAATGTTCGTTTACTCGCTTCCAGAACAGTCTGATGAAATCCACGAAAAACTCCGTCTTATTGAAGAGGAAATCTTTGAAGGATTGGGAATTCCATTCCATGTTGTTGACACTTGTACTGGTGATCTTGGTGCTCCAGCTTACAGAAAATGGGACTTGGAAGCATGGATGCCAGGTCGTGCTACAGAAGAACATCCAGAAGGTGACTACGGTGAAGTTACATCAACTTCAAACTGTACAGACTATCAGGCACGCCGCTTGAACGTTAAGTACCACGATGATGATGGAAAGAACAAGTATGTTCACATGCTCAATGGTACTGCAGTTGCTGTAGGACGAGCTATGCTTGCAATCATGGAAAACTACCAGAATGCAGACGGTTCTATCACAATTCCACCTGTTTTGGTTCCATACTGTGGCTTTGACAAGATTGGTCCAAAAACAGAAAAGAAAGATCCTGTTTACCACGCTTCAAAGAAATAAATCCTTGCTGGTTTAAAAGAGCCGTTAAATGGATACAGAAAATAAATTTGTAAAGGGTATTTTTTTTCTATTCATGTTCTTTGGCATTGTTCTTGCGGGAACTTTGCTAAAGACGATGGATACTTTTTTTAAACCCCTTATTCTTTCAATTCTTTTTGCCTTTACTTTTTATCCCTTAATCAGGAAAATTCACAAAAATTCCAAATTACCATGGTGGCTCAGCATTGTCCTGGTTTATTTTGTTTTTTTTGTTCTTTTCTTCCTTGTTCTGAACCTGCTTTCATCAAGTCTCCGCTCAATAATTGATGCCGCACCTCGTTATAACGAAAGGTTCGAGACAATTCAGCAGACTCTGCTTTCAACTTTTGGACAGAACAGCGAATCTAAATTTGCCTCATTGTTTAACTTTGACGAAAACGCATCTGTTATTCAGAATCTACGAAATCAGTTCAACATTATTGAAGCTTTAAAGACATTTGCTCTTTCTTTTACAAGTTCAATCGTTGGTTTTATGAAAAGTTCATTTCTTGTATTGCTTTTTTCGATTTTTCTTCTTGCAGAAATGAAAAAATCCAAGCAGAAAGTGAACGATGCCTTCTCTGACGCAAACAGAATCCGTGTAAAAACGATTCTTCACAACATAATCACAGATGTAACCCACTATATTTCTATTAAATTCATCATTTCCCTGGTGACAGGTCTTCTTTCAACACTGGTTTGTCTTATTGTTGGAATGGATTTTCCTCTGATCTGGGGATTTCTGGCATTTGCATTGAATTTCATTCCAACCTTTGGTTCAATCATTTCCAGCGGAATGGCCATAATATTTGCAATTGTACAGTTCTACCCTTCTGTATTTTCAGTACTTTTTATTGCAATCAGCTTCATCTTAATAAATTTTGTGCTTGGAAACGTAATTGAACCAAGAATTGAAGGTGAAAATCTGGGAATTTCACCATTTGTAATACTGGTAAGCCTTTCTTTGTGGGGCTGGCTCTGGGGAATTCTTGGAATGATTCTGGCGGTTCCATTTATGGTAATCGTAAAGATTATTTGTGAAAATATTTCGTACCTGAATCCAATTGCGATTCTTTTAGGAAACAAGGCATAGTTTTAAGCTTTTAAAAATTTATCACCCAAAAAGCGCTTGTCTTCTTCCATAATTTTTTTAATTGAAGTGTGACAAACCATTTTAGTTCTATCAGGACTTTCAAAAATTTCTTCAACAAGAACAGAGAGAGAAACACTCCGCCTTTTTACAGGTCCAGCTAGCCGAAAATTAAGCTCAATCTGATACTCACGGTCACTTGAAAAAATCATATCGGACTTTTTAACTGCGAAAAGAATCCTGTCCTGATCAATATAAATTAACGCTGGAGCTTTTGCCCGACCTTTGATGGAATCGAAGGATGCAGCTTCTTTGGAAAGCAAATATTTTCCGGCGGAAATCAGGAAAAGCCCGTTTCCAATGTCCTTTTTATTTATTTTTGCCTGTTGAATTGAAGCCTCAATGAAAGCACAGATTTTTTTTTGTATATCAGCATCTAAATCACTAAGTTCCGGCTTTTTGAACAAAGGAAAATTTTCATCAAAATCACATTCAATATAGGAATTTCCAGAATAAAAAACAGTAGCCGAAAATTTCCCTTCAAGAATTTTAGTTCCGTCAGAAATTTTTATTATTTTTTCAGGAAAAGTAAGAAAATAATAGCCGTTATTTTCAAAAAGCTTCGTAAAAAAACTCAAACCAAGATTGTTAAAATAGAAATTTACCTGAATTTCTTTGTTTAAAACCGATTTATATTCACCTGAAATGCTTTTTACCAGCAGAATATTATTTTTAAGAAATTTTTCCTGCTTTGGCTTGTCCTGAAGAAGAATTTTTATTCGCGATGAAGGATTTACTGTCTGATTATTTTCTTCAGATTGAAGCATCACTTCAAGGCTGGTTTTGCCGTCAAGAAGATATTCAAGAATTAAGGTTCGCTCAATGCCTGTAAGAACAGAATCAGCCATCAATTCTCTCCAGGGAAACTATTACAAGCTGATCAATTTTCCAGGAGTTTTCTTCGTAAACAGCCTGAAGGTTCAAGTCCAGATAGTTCTTTTTGAAATACAGTCGAACAGGAATCTCATAGTAAATTCCATTGAGAAAAGGCTCACCATAAAGATATTTTGTGAAAAACGAAAACTTTTTTGTTTCAACAGTTTTTGGAGTTTCCTGAGCAGATTCATTTTTTTCAGAAGAATCCTTAGCCTTCTCCGCAGCTGCTTCCTGTTCTTTTTTTAGAGTTTCATCAAAAGCCTGTTTTTCTGCAGCATATTCTGGAAGGATTTTATTCAAATCATAATAAAAAAGCGCCAGAAGATAGACAGATTCAGCTTTCATAAAGGAATCTGAATTTTCTCCGGAAGAAACCGCATCAAAAAAGCTGTTCAAGGTGTTTTTTAAGGAAGCTGAAAGCAGAGTGTTATCAAGTGAACCAAATCCTTTTAATTCAGGAAAATTATTCTCAATATCTCTTGTAGTTCTTGCGCTGACAACCAGTGTAGAAAGCTTCTGGCGGTTTGAGATGCCTTTAAGAACATTTATTTTGGCTGTAAGACGGGCTTTTTCAATTTCTTCCGTCCACTTTACCGTTGAAGCAAAAAAAGCTGATTCTTCTTTGAGCGTTTCAAAAGAATTTTCATTTTCTTTAGAC
>JAGHUJ010000142.1 GCA_018064905.1 Candidatus Treponema equifaecale | reverse complement strand
CTGTGGATTTGATCAAGACAAAGCCAAGCCTGCAGACTGTTATCGGCGGTGATGCTGTTTCTCCTTGTGTTGAAACCTCATACGGAATTGCCGTAATTTCAGATGGACGGCTTCTTTCAGCCTGCACCAACAACGGCAATGTAATCTGGCAAAGGACAATTAACGGAAAACCTTCACCATATTTAAGTTCATTCGGCGATTTTCTATACGTTGTCACCGACAATTCAAAGCTGAATTTTATGAATCCATCAGGAGCTACTGTGTGGTCGGTGAATTGTCCCTTTACAATTACACAGGCTCCGCTTTCTGGTCTTGACGGACGTGTTTATGTCCGTGGTGAAAAATCCATTGCCTGCTACGGTCTGAACGGAACTCGAAAATGGAAACAGGACAGTCAGAAATTTAGCAAAATTCCAATGTCAATGCTTCCAGACGGTTCTGTAATTGCTTATCTGGCTGAAGCAAAAAATGGACATACCGTTGCGAAGAGATTTTCTGCATTCGGTGAGGAACTTGAAGACCTTACTTTTGCTGAAATCGTTGTTGCCGCTCACACTTGCAAGGAAGGTGTTTTGATTTCACTTAAGGGCGGTTCAATCGGTATGGTAACTGTTCAGGGTGAAAAAGCTGATTCAAAATGGGTAACAGCTTCTGGAAACGGAAACGGTGCATTTGCAATCACATATAGAGAAGCCACAAACCACGCTGCATATTTTTTTCAGAAAGGCAAAGACACAATTGCCATGATTGTGAATGTAAGAGATGGAAAAATTCTCAATCAATTTGTTGTTGGCCACATAAATACTCCTGATTTTAAAGGTGCAAGGGCAACAAATTCTGGTTTTTTCATTTCCGGCGCAATTTCTGCCTGCGAATTTTACGAGGACGGAACAATTCTCTGGTCTGCTGTTCTTCCACCAAAAAATAAATGGAAGGAACTTTTCTATACCAGATCAAATTTTCTTATTTTCTGCATGAAAGACTGGTCCATGAATTTCTATAAAATGACTCAGGCTCCTGGCGACTTTGATTTCGATACAAAAATGGAGACAAAATCACTGATAAAAACAAAAGAAATGGATTCAGTTTCAAAGCAGTTCAACCTTCACTTTCTGAATTCTGAAAAAATTTCTGAAATAAACGAAAACTTCAAAAAAGGCGATTACAGCATTCTGGAAGAAGATTATCTCATCAGCATAAAATCTGAAGCACAGGCCTACATCGATTCCCTTAACTCCCAGAGCAGTTTTAGAAATGAAGCTGGTCTTTACAAGGAAGATCCGGTTTTTACAGAAAATTTAATGCAGCTTATGGCCAATGCAGGAACTTCTGATTTTTCTTCATTATTTGCCAGAATTCTCACTACAGAAACTGATTCTGCCCTGCTTTCCTGCGCCATAACTTATTCCGGGGCAGAAGGATTTGATCCAAAGGGTGAAATTTTACGTTCCTACGAATACTTAATTTCAGGAAAAATTTTACCTAGAGATGCTTCAATAATCAAAAATATCTGTGACTCAACCTACAAAATCTATGCATTTATGGGAAGGCCAAGCTTCAACAAACAGGGAAAAAATATTCTCACAAGGCTTATGTACCCGCAGTACGACAAACCAACCAGAGATTATGCCCGTGCGACCTTGGAAAAAATGGTTGGCCTGGAAAAGTAACTTTAGATTCGCATTATATAATAGTAAAAATTAACTTAATGTGATAATATAATATATTGATTTTTTCGGAGGAAAATTCATGAATATCAAAAAAGCTTTTGGTTGCGCTCTTTTTGCTTTTTCAGCATTGGCTGCATCCTTCGCACTTACAGTTAACAGACCAGAAATTGAATCGGCTGGTCCAGTAGATACAGTTGTATTCCGCAACTACAGCGGTCCTCACACTGTAATCAACACAATCGATGAAATCAAGGCAATCGGTGCTAAACTTGGTGACAGCGTAAAAGGGTCCCTCGAACAGCCTATTACTGCTGGTTCTGCAAATAAGTATTCGGTAATTCACGCCATCGACCCGTCAACAAATGAAAAAATGGACGCAGACATCTTCATCATTGGTGCAGGTGCCACAGTTGACCACATCAAGAACGTAAGAAGAATCATTTCTGCTTATTTGTCATCAGCCTACGGATATTCCACAAAGGATTCTGATGCAATCGCTACATTCGTAACAGTTTACAATGCTGTTTACCGTGGCAACCTTAAATATTTTGAAACAAAATACAAGAACGTAGTAATCAACAATCTTTCTGCCAGCAAGGTTGGTATGTCTACAGACTATCAGGAATGGCCGGGCAACACACAGATCATAATTCCACTTTCCGATGTAAACGGCGGTCTCAGCACTGTAGATACATCCCTTATTTCAGACAGAAACGTTGTTAAGTCACTTCAGGAAGAAGATGACAAGGGCGTAGATGTTCGTAAGGACATGGTTGATATCAAGGAACGTGAAGCAGACAATGCTGCAGAAAAAGCTCAGGAAGCTCAGAAACAGGCTGTTCAGGAAAACGAAAAGTTGAAGGAAGAACAGCAGAAGGCTTCTGATGCAAATAAGGAAGCAGCAAAGGCTCAGCAGGATGCAAACAAAGCTCAGAAAGAAGCTGATGAAGCTAAGAAAAAGGCTGAAGAAAATCCAAACGACAAACAGGCTCAGAAAGAAGCTGAAACAGCACAGCAGGCCGCTGATGAAGCCCAGAAACAGGCTGAAGAAAAGCAGGAAGCTGCAGTTGAACAGAACAAGGCTGTTGAAGAACAGGCTGAAAAGGTTGCAGAAGCTCAGAATGAAGCTGCAGAAGCTCAGAATGAAGCTGACAAAAAACGTACAGAAGCTCAGGAAGAAAGAACTTCCATTGCCAAGGATCAGGCAGAACTCCTTCGTGAAGCAAATGAAAACGACGGTTCAAATGTTATGTACGGCTTAATCAACGTGGATGAACTTGGTGCTACAAGTGAAATCGTTAAGCTCAACAGCACAAACGGTTCTGTAATCAAGGAATCTCCTGTTACTGTAATCCGTGGCCGCACAGTTTATGAAGATGGTGAATACTTTGTTGCAGTAGCCGGAACAAACTTCGGTAATGGAACTGTAAAACTCGTTCTCATCGACAAAGAAAACCTTGAAATTGTAACAGAAAGCAAAGAACAGCTTTCAGAACTTTCTGTACTTGTTGAACAGGGAGGAAACTACTTTGCAGTCGTTCAGGACGGAAGAGACTTCTATCTTGCTAAATTCAACAACAGCGCAGAACTTTCTGTAAAGTCTCCAGTAAAGGTTAAGGCTGCTACACCGATTACAATCACATCTAAGGGAATTCTGGTTAATACAGCAAACGGTAATCCTGCAATTCTCAACGCTGATGATTTGACTTTGATTGGTGAAGGAACTGTTTCAAACTCAAACAAAGCAGCTAACATAATCAACGGCGCAACACAGGCTGTAAACGCCATTGATGCAAAATAAGTACTAAAAACTGGTGGTGGAATTCAAACGAAATCACCAGTCTTTAAAAGTACAAGAGCCCGATTTGATATTACATCAAATCGGGCTCTGCTTTTTATAAATCTATCAACCTTCTCCTTCGTGGGCCTTGTTTTCAAATCTTGTGATTGCACTAAGGAACAGAAGTGGAACATCACCAATAGGACCATTTCGTTGTTTTGCAACAATCAGTTTTGCGTCCTGAACAGGTTCAGTGTCTCCTTCTTCAGTCTTTTTTCGTTCACGATGAATGAACATTACAACATCCGCATCCTGTTCAATACTACCAGAACCACGCAACTGAGCCAATGTAGGTTCATTTCCTTCAGCATCACGGGCAACCTGACAAAGTGCAATAATCGGAATATGAAGTTCTCGTGCCAAAGATTTCAGAGATTTTGAGATTTCACTCACCTGCTCGTAAACAGGAGCAGAAGTATTTTCTGTAGAAATCAAACCGATATAGTCAATGAAAATAATTTTAATATCATGATTTGACTTGAGTTTTCTGGCCGTAGCCCGAAGATCAATAAGTTTCATGTTTGGAGTGTCAATGATATAAAGAGGAGCATCATAACAACGGCCAGCAGCATCATTAATTTTCTGAAAATCGCTGATCTGAAGCATACCGTTTCTAAGTTTAGTTCCAGGAATACGAGCATTTTGAGAAAGCAAACGCTGACCAATCTGCTCATAAGACATTTCCAAAGAGAAGAAACCGCAAGGAATCTTTTTTACAACGGAAATATACTCCATCATATTCAAGGCCATTGCAGTCTTACCCATAGACGGACGGGCACCAATGATGATAAGTTCAGAATCCTGGAATCCTGAAGTCATTGAATCCAGCTTTGAGAAGCCGCTTGGAACACCAGTATAAGTGCTGTGATTCTTATAGTTTCTTTCAATAAGCTCAACAGCCTGTGGAACAATTTCCCCCATGCTGTGAATGGCAGTAGTCTCATCATTTTCTGCAAGTGCAAAAATCTGCTTTTCCACATCATCAAGAATCTGTTTGCTGTCTCTGGTCTCATCGTAGGCAGAGGCTTTCATTTCAGATGAAATATGAATCAAATTTCGTCTTGTGGCACGGTCAAATACAATTCGAGCATAGTAATCAATATTGGCCGCTGTTGGAACAACGGTCGTAAGCGTAGAAATATAAGCTACTCCACCAGCCTTTTCCAGCAGATTGGTTTTCGTCAGCTCTTCAATAATCGCAACTGTATCACCTTTTACTGCATTGGAAAAAAGATTCAGCAATGCCTGATAAATAATCTGATTTTGCTGTGAATAAAAATGGCTTGGTCTGAGATATGTAACTACTGTGCTAACACAGTTCCAGTCCAAAAGCATGGCACCTAAAGTAGCCATTTCTGCATCTGCATTGTGTGGTGGTATTGTATCTTTTAAAATTTCTTGCATAGGAACACTAGAATATCATTTTTTGATCAAAATTGCACTATAAAGACAGAATTTAAAATAAAAAAACCAGGCTGTTTTATACAACCTGGTTCAACTCTAATTACCTAATTAGAAATTACTCAGCTTTTTCTTCAGCTGGAGCTTCTGCAGCAGCCTCTTCTTTAGCTGGCTTTTCAGCCTTTTTGTTAGCAGCAGATGCATCTTCCTGTGCTTTTACAGAAATCTTAACTTCAGCTGTCTGTGCTTCATAAAGGTGTACTGTACAGTGGTAGTTACCAACAGATTTGATTGAAACGCCTGGGATTTCAATTCTCTTGCGTTCAACATCGAATCCGTTCTTGTTGAGGTATTCTGCAACTGTCTGTGCTGTAACTGAACCAAAGAGCTTACCATTTGAAGCTGCTGGAACTGTAAGGTCAACCAATACAGCTTCGAGCTTATCTTTGAGGCTAGCAGCATCAGCTCTCTTCTGAGCCTTGCGAGCTTCAATTTCTTCTTTCTTTGATTCGAAGTAAGCTACAGTCTGTTCATTGTATGGAACAGCATACATATGTGGGAAAAGGTAGTTGCGAGCGTATCCGTTAGCAACATTTTTTACATCACCCATTTCACCAAGTGATTTTACGTCTGTGTAAAGAATAACTTTCATTTAAGTCAAGCTCCTATTTTATTTAATGTCCTACGTAACCAGGAGTTGGATCGTTGGACAACTTTATTTGAATTAGCCAGCTGCAAGGATGCAGCAAAACTAGACGAGAATTTTCTGATGAAAATTCTCGTTAGAAACAGAAATTACAAGGAGGTAATTTCAGGTTCTTATTACTCTGCAACGAATGGCAAGAGACAAATGTTGCGTGCACGTTTGATAGCTACAGTGAGTTCTCTCTGGTGCTTAGCACAAGTACCTGTGATACGACGTGGAAGAATCTTACCGCGTTCTGTTGTGAAGCGTTTAAGACCATCAGCATCTTTGTAATCAATTTTTGCTTTGTTTGCACAGAAACGGCAAACCTTTTTGCGGAAGAAAGTCTTTCCCTTTCCGCGTGGTGCTCTTTCTTCGCCGTCACGGCCTTCAGAAGCAGCCTGTGTATTTACATTCTGTTCAACTTCGTTTGTTGCAACTTCGTCTGACATATTATGTCTCCTCTAAGATAAATTCTTAAAATTAAAATGGAACGTCTTCTGGGAATCCGCCGTCAGAAGGACCACCGAATCCTGAATCTTCAAACGGTGGCATATCCTGAATTGCAGGTGCTGCACCGAAGCCATTCTGCTGTGGAGCTGCATTGTTCTGGAATCTCGGTGTGTAACCCCCACTCGGCTGAGCGCCGTTTTCCGATTTTCCACCAAGCAACTGAACATTGTTGGCTACGATAGATACATTGCTTCTTGTCTGACCAGTTGTTTTGTCCTGCCAGCGATCCTGCTTAAGATATCCTTCGATTGCAATCTGCTTTCCTTTTTTAAGATAAGGAAGAAGGTTTTCTGCCTGTTTTCCCCAGATTGTTACATTAAAGTAGTTAGCTTCATCAATCCACTGATCACCCTGTTTACGGCTGCGGTTAACTGCGATAGAAATATTGGCACGAGCCTGTCCGTTTGGTGTAAATGCATATTCTCTCTGATCACTGCCATTGAGATCGCGTGTCAAACGTCCTACTACTGTTACCTGATTGATATCTGTCATAGTTTTCCTCCGTAAATAAGATTACTGAAATAATTCTGTGGATTTAAGCTAATTTAGTTCTTTTCATCCAATTTAACGAAAAGTGATTTCAAAAGATTTGTGTTCAATTTGAACTGTCTGTTGATATCAGCGATTTTAGCTGGGTTAGCTTTTACTGTGAAAAGAACAAAACGGCCGCGCTTATTCTTGTTGATTACGTAAGTAAGATCGCGATCACCGTAAGATTCTTCCTTTTCGATTGTTGCGCCAAATTCGGCGAGAACAGCCTTAACACCTTCTGTGCCGGCTTTTGACTTATCTTCTTCTGTTGGATAGATAGTCATGAGTTCATACTTGTTCATTGTGTATGTTCTCCTTATGGACATTTGGAATCCGCATACGCAGACTCAAGGGGTATCATTTATAATATCAGTTTTTTCGAATAAAGGTCAATGACAAAAAAGACGATTCCCTGTAAATAAATTTCAAACTTACAGAAAATCGTCCCATAAAAATCATCCTTATAAATTAGATGCCGCAACCACGAAGAATTGCTTCTTTATAAACTTCCTCGTACTTTCTGCAGCTGGCACCCCATGTAAAGTCCTGCTGCATAGCTGTCTTCTGCATCTTCTTGATATGATCTTTTTTGTTGTAGTAAGCCCAAACAGCCCAACCCATTGTGTCATAAACAGCACCAGGTGTAAGACTGTCGAACATAAATCCAGTTCCGTTACCAGTCTGTTCATCATAATTCTGAACAGTATCAGCAAGACCACCAGTTCTTCTTACAATTGGCAATGTTCCGTAGATTTCTGAATACATCTGATTCAAGCCACAAGGCTCATACTGACTTGGCATAAGGAAGAAGTCAGCTCCGGCTTCAATAAGGTGGCTCAAAGCTTCAGAATAGCCGATTTTTGCACGGAAATTTGGAAGCTTAGACTGAAGATTATTGATTTCATCCTCGCACCACTTCTCACCAGTACCAATCAAAACAAACTGAATGTCCATATTGGCACAGGCATTGAACATACATCCATAACCTGGGGCAAATACTTCAGCAATACCCTTCTGGCTTACAAGGCGGGAAATCAAGCCAAATACAGGAACATCAGGACGCTGTGGAAGACCAAAGGCCTCCTGAAGCGCTCTCTTACATTCAGCCTTTCCTTTCATGTCTTTTACACTGAATTTTGCTGGAATATAATTATCTTTTGAAGGATTCCATGTATCCATATCAACGCCGTTAACAATACCACGAACAACATCTGAACGAACACGAAGAAGTCCGTCCAAACCGAATCCACCCTCTGCTGTCTGAATTTCATGGGCATAGGTTGGAGAAACTGTTGTTACCATGTCTGCGCAGGAAATACCAGCCTGCATAAAGTTGATGTCGCCATTTCGTTCAAAACCTGCACCGTAGTAAAGTCCCCAGTCAATTCCAAGATCAGTGAATTTTTCCTTTCCGTAAACACCCTGATAACCCATGTTGTGAATTGTATAAACGGAAGCTGTATGAGCAAACTGTGGCTGCTGACGGCAAACATGCTTAAGAAGAACTGGAACAAGACCTGCAGACCAGTCGTGGGCGTGAACGATATCAGGGAACCACTGAAGCTTGTTACAGAGCTGGAAAGCACCGTGAGCAAGCAAAGAGAAGCGGTATGGATTATCGTGGAAGTCTGGTTCAGCCTTTGTTCCGTAAACTCCGTCACGACCAAAACAAAGCTCATGGTCAATGAAATAAACCTCTACCTTTGGAAAACCTGGAAGAGTTGTTCTGTAAACGCCAGTCCATTCATGGCCCATTCCAACAGGAACACCCATTGGTCCTTCAAGAAGCTCCAGCTTGCTTCTGTCAATTTTATAATAGCGAGGCATTACGATTTTTACATCGTTTCCAGCCAGACTCAAATTTCCAGCCATTGCAGAAACAGCATCAGCAAGACCGCCAGTTTTAGCAAAAGGAACAGCTTCAGCACTTACCATCAAAATTTTCATACACAACTCCTTAATTTATATTTCAGGATTAAAAATAGAACTTACAATTCAGTCATTGCCTTAACAAAGGCTTTCTCAGAATTTACGATTGATTTTTCAGAAACACAGTAAGCCAGACGGAACCAGCCTTTGCCGCCAAATCCGTTTCCTGGAGCACCCAAAATCAGGTATTTTTTGAGATAGTCACAGAAGGCCATGTCATCACCGTTGAATTTTTCAGGAACCTTGCAGAATAAATAGAAGGCTCCTTCAGGTCTGTAGTATTCGATTCCGGCATTATCAAGAATAGCCATCAATTTATCACGACGGTTCCTGTAGCTTGAATAGTCAACCTTTGCGTTCCAGCTCTTTGCAATAACCTTCTGGAAGAATGCAGGAGCGTTTACACATCCCAAAACACGAAGGGCAAATGTAGCTGCCTTGATGAATTCATCAGGTTCATCGCTCTGTGGATTTATTGCAATATATCCGATTCGCTCACCTGGCAGGCTCAAATCCTTTGCGAAAGATGAAACAACAACAGCATTTTTGTAATATTGGAAGGCTGGAGTAACTTTTGCTCCGTCGTAAACGATTGCACGGTATGGCTCGTCACAAATCAAATATGGATAGCGGCCAGTTCTGTCACCATTCTCATTCAAAGCTTCAGCAAGAGCCTTTATATCAGCTTCAGAATAGATTTTTCCAGTTGGATTGTTTGGATTATTGATGAGAATTGCAGCAGTTTTCTCAGAAAGCTTAGATTTAATTGCCTCAATATCCAGATTGAAGCCTTCCTTGCTTGGAACTTCAATCAAATTTCCAAGATGATTGCTAACATAATGGCGATATTCTGCAAAGAATGGTGCAGGAACAATTACTTCATCATCTTTATTTAGAATAGCCTTGAAAACACAGTTTAGGGCAGAAGCAGCACCAACAGTGATGATTACATTGTTTCCAGAAAGCTTAAGTCCCTGCTCCTGTGAAATTTTTTCAGCTATTGCAGTACGAGTTTCAGGGTAGCCGGCATTTGGCATATAACCGTGGCAGCCGTGGCTTGTGTCTTTTGCAAGCTCCTGAATTGCATTTACAACTTCTGCTGGTGGATCCAGGTCAGGATTTCCAAGACTGAAGTCAAAAACATTGTCGTCACCGTACTGCTTTTTGAGTACGATACCTTCTTCAAACATTTTACGGATGACAGATGCACCCTTTGAGTTTATTTTCTCACGAATTTCATTTGCTATCATAATGTTACTATTATAGCACAAGTTTTTTAATGTTGCGATTAAATTTCAAATACTTCAGATTTATTTGTTCTGGGATTGTTGAAGCATAATCTGAATGCCTCAAACTGCATTCTTTCAGATGAAGAAGCCTCACGGAAATTTGGATTGTAAATTTTATCTCCAACAATAGGAAGCCCACACCAGGCCAAATGGCATCGAACCTGATGTCTGAAGCCCGAAACGATATGAGCATGTATAAAATTTTGTTCAGTAAGCTGAATTTTTGTGAAATATTCCCTGTTTCCGCTCTTTTTTTCAGCAGCTTTTCCGCTTCCTTCAACTACAGGACGAACTTCTTTTCCCTTTTGACCAAATTTTCTAAAAGCACTGCGGACTTCAACTTCTTTTTTTGAAAGCAGTTCTTCAAGAATATTGCCGTTGTCTGGAAATCCAGCCATCTTTTCTGAAAGCTTCGGCATTACCTGAACCTTTGCACGGTACCATTTTTCAAAACGCCCTTCACACTGCTCTTTCTGAATAAAATCATAAAATTCCTGATCCAAGGCCACCAGAACAAGCCCGGAAGTTTCCGTATCAATTCTGTGTACCAGACCGTATTCAATTTCCTTTCTGCCCTTCACTTTTTTTATCTGCGGAAAATTTTCCATGGCAAAAGTAAGTGCAGAAAATTCACCATCAGTCAGAGGGGCGGAAGGAATACCTGCAGGCTTGTAAACCACAACAAATGGATGAGACGAATCAGGTGTATTTAAGAAATGCATTTTTTCCATCAGCGAGTTCTGTTGAATTTATTGTGAAGAGTACGAAGAACCTTCTTAAAGCGGCGGGGAACTCTGGCCTTAAAAGTCATTCGTTCAGGATTTCCAGGAATTTTTATTTTGAGAAGATAGGAATGTAGCATCAGTGTTGCCGATTCAAAGTCCGACCCTTTCAAATCATTTCCGTAAATTGGATCCCCCATAATCGGACACCCCAAATATTTCATATGCACACGAATCTGGTGTGTTCTGCCTGTCTTAATTCTAACACGCATAAGTGAGAATGGACCATAGGTGGCAAAACATTTGTATATTGTGCAGGCATATTTACCTTCAGTTGTATCAGTAACGGCTTTAAAACGTTTTCGGTCTCTTGGATCCCGGATAATTTGAGTTTCTATTTTTCCAGCCAGTTTTTTGGGATGCCCGCAGCAAATAGCAATATATTCCTTTGTAAGACAGCGATGGTTCTGAAACTGAGTATGAAGAAATTCTTCAGTATCTCTATTTTTTGCGGTGATTATGATTCCAGAAGTGTCCTTGTCCAATCTGTGAACAATACCAGGCCTTCTTTGAGCAAGCATTTCACTTTCTGAACCTTCTGAAAGCTGAGGAATTGAGTTCTTTCCCCAATGAAACAAAAGCGCATTAACCAAAGTTCCAGTCCAGTTTCCACAGGCTGGATGAGTCACCATTCCCTGAGACTTGTTCACCACTGTAACATTTTCATCTTCGTAAATTATATCCAGCGGAATATTTTCAGGATCAATGTTTTCAGGGATGCTGTCTTCCCACTCAATGTCAATCTGATCTCCGGCAGAAACTTTTGTGGAAAGCTTCACCTTTTTTCCGTTGAGCAGAATTGAAGTGACACCGCTTTTTAATTTTGAACGGTTCATTCCATTGGGAATTGTAGCAATGTATTTATCAAGACGAACAGAAGCAGAAAAATCTGAAGGAACCTTTATGCTAAAATATGGCACTTTCAACTCCACATTTAAAAAATTCGGGTTCCGGAGGAAGAAGATCATCAACTAAATCCATTTTTTCCTTTTCTTCGGTGCTGAATGGATATATTTCTACGGCTTCTTCTTTTCTTCTGTCCTGCTTGTTTTTTAAAATCGAACGGCGAACCAAATTGAATCCTAAATCAAAAAGTCCAAGACCTATGCAAGTTGCTGCAGAAATTTTAATTATGTTGAACTGATCGTCCTGACTGAAAGAATCAGTGCTTTTATCCATTGGATTTCTAAAACCATTTCCTGTTGCCAGAGAATATCCAACAGTTGTCCAAAGCGTTACGAATGGAAGTGAACCAAAGGTAATTATTTCTGTTCTGCGCAAATCCTTCAGCCACTGCGGAGGATTCAAATCTGCATAAGTATTGTCTGATGATTCAGAAAATGCAGGACAAGCACAAAAGAGAAAAACAATAACTGAAACAAAGGAAATCAGCTTTTTCACATTACCTCGTTAAGACAATCGCTTAGCTTTAGAAGTTCTGCAACGCTTAAATTTTCAGCTCTTTCTGAAGCTTTGATTCCTGCCATTTCCAGAACTTTGTCTGTTTTTTCAGCACCGCCGGCAAGTCCAAGCATATTATTGCGAATAGTTTTTCTTCTTGAAGCAAAAAGCTGACGAATCATCTTCATAAAAAGCTTTGGATTGTTACAGCATGGGAAATTTTCTTTTCTGGTCATTAAAACTGCACGGCTTGCAACATTTGGAACCGGCCAGAAATTTCCGCCAGCCAAATCCACAACATTTTTAATATCATAGGCCCACTGACAAAGAACAGAAAATGAAGAATAATTTTCACTTCCCTCTTTTGCAGTCATTCTCTGAGCAACCTCTTTCTGAATTGTTACAACAGCCTTTTCAAAACGAATTCCTTCGTTGATTGTGTCCGCAATGATTGTAGCAGCCACATTATATGGCAAATTTCCAAAGAAACGGTCTGCCGAACCTTTTTCATCACAATATTTTTTCCAAGTCTTAAGCACATCGCCTTCAACAAGCTCAAATTTCCCCTTTTCTGAATAATCTTCAAAAAACTGTCGAACCAATCTTGCAAAACCGTGATCAATTTCAAAAGCTGTAAGATTAACACCTCTGCGCAAAAGTTCATCAGTCATTGCACCAAGACCAGGTCCAACTTCCCAAACCTTTGTATTTTCAGTCACATCAAGACAATCAATGATTTTTTTTCTGGCATCCTCATTCACAAGAAAGTTCTGACCAAATTTTTTCTGCATTGCCATTCCATTCTCATCAAGAAAAGATTTGAGGGCAAGAGGACTGTTGTAATCAGGGTGTTGAAGCATATTTTATCCTAACTAAGAAAATCTGTTGAAATTTATAACAAGCAGTTTAATGATATAGTAAATCACATTCATAATAACACTTAAAGGCCTTGAAAGAAAAGGCAGAACGAGACAAATAATCATTCCAAAAAGTCCAAAATATAAAAAGATGACCACAATTGGAGAAACCAGGACACTTGCAAGAATTCCAATTGGCATGATTTTTCCGAATAATTTGAGGACAACAGGACTTGTGGCAAGTTGTGCTGAACAGGAAGCCGCCAAAGAGCATCTAAGCTTGTACGGAAAAAAAACAGGAAGAATTTTTCTAAAAAAATTTGAAAAAATCAGAATTCCCGCCAGCGAACCATAGGAAAGCATAAAACCAGCATTTTGAATATGATCCGGAAAAATCAAAATATGAAGAAGAAAAGTAAAGCTCAGGACAGAAACACTTTCGGGACGGTTTATTCTGAACAAAGAACTTAGAAAAATCAAAACAGCACTTAAAAATGCTCTGAATAAAGATGGAGAAATTCCTGCAAACCAAACAAAAAAAGTAATGGCCGCAAGTTGAATTCCGTCGGCAAGATTTTTTGAAGAGAATTTCTTTCCCAGAAAAAATGCAAGACCGCCAAATAAAGAAAGATGCATTCCTGACAAAGCCAGAACATGAGAAAGACCTGCATTTTTAAAAGCTTCACCAACTGATTTTTCAGTATATTCACGACTTCCGCTGATCAAAGCAAGCAAAAGTCCCCCCGCCTCCTTCCATGCAAACATAAGCCGCTTAAACTGAAGCCTGCAAACTGCCCTAAAATGACTGAAAGAAGATTTCCAGCCCAAAGCTTCCAGAGAATTCAATCTGAAAAAATCATCAAAGCCAGATTTTTGAATTGAACTTACAGAAATCCTAAGTTTTGCTCCATTTTCAACTAAAGCTCCTTCAGATTTTCTTACAGAAGTATACAGTTTTCCAGGATAAAATCGTTCAACAATATCACAGGGAATAAGAAGATTGATTTTTCCGGTTGATGAAGAAAAACAGCCGTTTTGAGCGACACATTTATTGGGACTAAAACTTGCCTGATAATATTCGCCCAGTAATTGAATTTTTACCGGATTTGAACAGACAAAGCCTTCCATCTGAACAATCTGGGAATTTTTCAGGACACACAGAAACGGCGTTCTGTTTTTGGGCACAACAATTCCCGAAAACAAAAGAACAGCACAAACAAGAGCAGAAATATTTACTGGATTTTTTACCACTTCAATTTAGAAAGGGAAACCTTGGCTGCATCCTTAACAGCATCTGAATAGTTCAGGTAAGTCACATAAAGAAGATTGTCAAAGGCAACCTTGTCTCCCAAATCCCCCAGCTTAGAAATTACAGCAAGCACAACCGGCTCCGACGGAATTTCGCTTTTTTCAGCTTTTCCGTTAAAGTCTGCAAGGAGATTTGAATACATCAGCGAAACCTTTGAAGTTCCAAAAGCAGCCGTATAATCAAGCATCTGAATAAATTCTTCATCAGAAATGATTCCCAGAGAATACTCTTTTTTTGCAACATCAAAATTCTTAGCAACAACTTCTGTGGCGTGAGCCCATTTTGAGCTGCTTAAGATTCTCAAAGTATCCATCTGAATTGAAACAAAAACAGACGAAAATTCCTGCACACTTTCTGCATTATTAATAGAGACAGAAAGTGCAGTTTCGGCAATATTTGACTTAAATTCCTGTGAAATTCCTGAAGATTTTTTTACCACATCCAAAAATTTGGAGATATTGGAGTTATTTGCAAAGAAAATTATCTTTATAGCTTCATCCAGGTTCTTTTCTGAAAGTTTAATCAGAGAATTTTCTGTAACCGGCGTATATTCTGGCCAAACATTGTTTATCCAGATATTGTAAACAAGTGAAAGAGATTTAGCGTCACCAAAATTTCCCAGCGATGCAATTATATTTCCAATCAAAAGACTGGAAGGATAAACATCGTGAATATGAACTTCAAGATATTCATTTAATGTGTCCACAGCTCCGTTCCATTTTGGATTTTTGAGTGAAGCCAGACAATCCAGCGCGTTGATTTTTACAGTTTCATCATTAAATATTTTGAACAGCTGAATTACCTTGGAAGCAATTTCAAATGTTTTGTTTTCATCAAGGCGTTCTGGATTTGCTTTTTTTGAAATAGCCAGAAAAGAAGCCAAAGCAAGTGAAGAAAGTTCTGAATCAGGGCCAAGAGTATCAATATTGCTGAGAACATAGTCAATTCCCTTTGAGCCCATTACAAAGGCATTCTTTTCATTGGCTTCTGTTACAGCTTCAATTTTTTCGGCAATGCTGCCTCTAATGAATTTTTTTTCTGCATCAGAAACAACAGAAAAAACGCTGGAAGAGAAAAAAACAGAAAGCATGAAAATTAAAACCAGATTCTTTTTCATAAATCCTCCAAAGCTGCACCACTAATAATTATAACACTTCAATCGCTATAAATCATCTGAAACTTCCATTTCAGCCAGATCATTCACATCAATATCGTCTTCAGGAAGAGCTACAGTATCAGATGAAATTTCTGCTGGTTTTTCTGCCACTGGTTCCGAAGGTGTGGCAGTTTTTGTTTCAGCGTTTTCAGCTGAATTTCCGGATTTTTCTTTGTCTTCCATTTCATCAGCTTCAGTCTGAGCCAGAGCCTCAAGGATTTCCTTTTTATCTTCAGGAATAATCTTGTACACAAAATTCAAAACAGCATTTTTCATCTCTTTATCGATGTGAACACATTCAAAATGAAGCCGCGACTGATTCAGCTGAGCATTGTATTCCACAGCCCTGATTATTCCGAACATGACAATCATTTTGCCGTCCAGCTCAAACTGAATTTTAATCTGAATGTTGCTCTGGCCTTTTCCACCGATTCTGATCATGGCACCGTCTTCAGAAATATCTTCAATAAGGCACTTGTACCCGCTTTCCACTTCAACACTGGTAAAATCAATGTTCTCCACGTCGATAAAATAAAGCTGACCGTTGATCTTACATTCACTTCTAACCGAGCGTCTTTTCTGAGCACGTTCCAGCTGACTTGACTGAGCAAGATAGATTACTTTTCTTCCATTGAAAACACCTGCATTTGTAACCCTTGTGTCAAAAACATATCCAGCGTCCCCTTTTCGCCAAAGATAAACGCTGATGTCATTTCCAACCCATTCCTTTCCATCAAGCTTCATAAGTCCTTTCTGAAGTGGAACCGCAACCACAATCTCATGGCCGTTGTTTAAAATTTCTGAAGTAAAAACACCTTTGTTGTGAAGAATAATTCTGAGTCTTTGGCCTTTATCCAGAAATTTGGTTGATTCAAGGCCTCGTTTATTGTCGTGAGCAATGTCGATTTTTGTACGATAATTGTAAAGCTTTGTAAGAAAATCTTGAGTTGCAGAATCTTCGCTAGTTCCGTTCTTTTTGGAATCCTGAATGAAAAGAGCGATGGCCTTGTTCAAAGCGGGAACAGAATAGTACAGCTGAGCCGGCACTTCCATTTCTGTTTTTTTTGCCAGCTTCCAAAGAAGCATTATCTCATTGAATTTAAAGCCTTCATCCTGACCATTAATGATGAACTTAAGCTGATCCTGAAAAACAACCAGAAGCCTTATCAAAACTAAAACAATGACTGCTGTAACAAAAATTGCTATCCACATAATTAAAAAAGCAAAACGCTCCTCCAAATATCATTTTAATACAATTTTAACATTTAAGGAAACCACCAGAAGCCTTAAAAAAATATAGCAAAAACCTTAATTTCTTTATATAATTCTTTGTATGGCTATTATTGAACTTAAGAATGTTGACAAAATCTATCAGATGGAAAAAGTTAAGGTAAAGGCTGTAGACAGCGCCTCATTTAAAATTGAAAAAGGTGAATTTGCAGCAATTTCAGGTCCTTCAGGTTCCGGAAAATCAACCCTTCTGAACATGATTGGTCTTATTGACCTTCCATCAAGCGGTTCAATAATTCTTGAAGGTGTGGATGTTTACAAAGACATTAATCTGGAAAAATCCAGCAAGGTTCCTCTTAAACTCGATTCAAAGCTTACGGAACTCAGAAGAAGCCACCTTGGATTTATCTTCCAAACCTTCAATTTGATTCCAGTTCTGAATGTTTGGGAAAATATTGAGCTTCCACTTACTCTCGGAAAATCACCGGCAACAGAAACCATGAATGCTGCAGAAAAAAAAGAATGGATTGAGTTCCTTCTTGAAACTGTTGGCCTTACCAGCTGGAAAAAGCACAAGCCTTCTGAACTTTCAGGTGGTCAGAGACAGCGAGTTGCAGTTGCAAGGGCATTGGTAACAAAGGCTCCAATTATTCTCGCTGATGAACCTACAGCAAATCTCGATTCCAAAAACGGTGATCAGATTCTTGAGCTGATGAAAAAGCTTAACGAAGAATTAAAGACAACCTTTGTATTCAGCACTCACGATGCAAAAATAGTTGCTTTGAGTGATCATGTAATCAAAATTCGTGACGGTGTTGTCCAGAACTAAAAAAATCAAATTTTCAATCAACGGTGGTTGAGCTAGTCGAAACCACCACATTATAGAACTCTCGACCATGCTCGAGGTGACACTTTTAGACTTATTGAACAGCACGTTTTCTGTTTTGATATGATCTTTGCTAGTAATCCAGTTTAATTTTCAGATATGTACCCATGGTGAATTTGCCTATGTTGTACTTATCATAGAATTTATCGCCATATTCGTATTTTACACCAACATTCCAGTCACAATGGGGCATAATTCTGGAGAAGATAACGCCTGGCTTAACAAAACCAGTTTTATTTGTGATATCGTGGTTCCACTGAAGTCCAACCTTTACGTTTTTGTCCCTGCCAAGCTTAGACAAACCCATGCTGAAGGCAAAACGGTTCACAAATTCACCCTTTTTATGAAGAAGCTGAGCGCCATTAGCAGGATCGGTAATCACTTCTTCACCATCCATTGCGACACCATTTTCATTTGCCCAAACCCATTCACCATAATAATCAGACAAAGCAGCTTTTTTCTTAGGATCTACGTAGAATGTGCGCTTATAAGTGTCATTAGGATAATAAATATTCTGAAATTCAAAATTAAATCCAAAATACGGAATTTTTTCAGTATACAAACGATAGAAACCTGCTGTAGTTACAAAGCTGTTGAAAGATTCTGGCTCATAAAATGAAGGTTTTAAAATATCCCTGAATCTTCTGTCAAATGAAACCCTGGCCATTTCCTGTGCATAAAAATCGAAGCCTAAAACAGTTCGCTTTAATTCTACACCAGCAATTGGATTCTTGTACTGATCAGGAGTCTTACCAGATCGTTCAGGGAATGTTCTGAAGAAAAGATTAAAACAGGTGTTCAAGAAAATAAGCTCGGCATTACCAGCAAAGGAAAGTTCTGTCCAGCTTGGATCATCAATAGAATCCTTGAACATTACAACACCAGTCAAAGTAAGCGGACCAATTGGGATTCTGATATTTCCAGAAATATCGTTTCGGCTGTCCTTCAAGACATTTGTGTAAAGAGCATCTTCATCATCCTCATAATCGTCTGTATTTGTGAAGAGACGAACATTTCCCCAGTTGATTTCCTTTTTGCCAGCAGTAATGTAAATTCTGTTGAGCATAAGATAATCAAAATAGAGCTCATAAAGATAGAAATAATGATTCTGCCCGTCTTCCTCAACATCAGAAGTATCAGGCATGGAAGTTTTGAAGGAACCTTTTAAGGCAAGATATTTGTCAGGACGAGTTGCAAAATTAATTTTATTCTGCAAATCAAAATATACTTTGGTGTCGTTGTTGCCGTCAGACCAGATATAAGCCCCACCAACTTCAGCCTTCAAATCACCAGAAAATTCAAATGGAAGCTTAAGTGAACCTACATTCAAAGTGAAATCATTTGCAGATTTTTCCTTTTCTGTGATAACGGCTTCATCAACATCAGATGCATCTGAAAACAAATCATCAAGAGAGTCATCATCCTGACTCTCCTGAGAATTCACTGAGAAAATAAACACACAAACTGCCAGAAAGGCAAAAACAATCTTTTTAAATTTTGCTGAAATCAATTTTATTTAGCACTCATCAATTCAAGATATGATTTAGTATATACTGCATCATCTTGTTTTGAAATACTTGCATTGGAAATTGAAATCAAAGTTTTTTCATATTCCATTTTCCCGTTGATTTTTTTGCCCTTCAGGTTGTCCTGAATGACCATATTAACAGGAATCTGATAATCTCTTCCGTTTCCATTTACTTTCTGATAAGAAGGAACTGCAGTTGTTCTCAATTTTTGTCCAGACAGTGAATAGTCTTCTTTTTTACGCATAAGTCCGTCTTCAGGAGTTACCCAGATTTTTAACATTGGATAATCAACATTCTTCACATTAGCCTTAAGAACATACATAAAACAGTTGTATGAACCAAGCTTCACAGATTCAACGGACTCGATTTTATAGTTTTTTGTGAAATTCTGAGGAGCAAAGTCAGAAGTATTTGCATTTGTTCCCTGAAATTTGTCTTTTGAACTTGAAAAAGTAAAGCGTTTGTCAGCAGGATCATAGAACCAAATAGTAGAATCAACCTGAAGATATCCCTTGCCCTTATCCTTTAAAGGCGCATTGATAAGTATTGTCCATTTTTTTTCAGAATCTCGACGATAAATTGTAGCATTGGTTTTGCTTCTGCCCTCACCTGGTTTTTCCATCACAACTTCATAGCTTGCAGCAAAATCAGTTCTATAAAAGGCAGTATTGTCCTCAGCCTTCTGAAGCACAAGCTTAGCCTCGGCATCAGAAATTCCAGCAGAAAATGCAAAGAAACAAGTCGCAATAGAAAGAATTAAAGTTGAAATAATCTTTTTCATAAAATTACCTCCAAAAATTATTCTGTTGTGGCCAAAGCTTTTACCGGCAGGATTTTAATTGATTTGCAAGTAGCATACAAAACAGCCAGCAAAGTGACAACTATAACAGAAGCCACAACCATTATACTCTTAATAACATCAATACCTGGCTTAAGGTTACCTTTTACAAGAAATAAATCGAAAGAAGGAATGAATGAAAAATTGAACTGAGAAAGGATTCCACAGAAAACACCTGTAAGGATCATTCCCAAAACACAACCCAATACAAGCAAAACAAAAGATTCAAAAAGAAGAGTCAGAATTATGTTCTTTTTTTTCATTCCAATTGCCATGTAAATTCCAATTTCGTTGATTCGTTTCATTATAAGAACACGGTAAGTTGAACCAATTCCTGCAATTATGATTACAGTAAGCATGAAAATTATGAAAGAAACAACTGCATCCATAGCAAGCTGCATGATTTTTACATCCGTAAGGTTTGCACTCAATGGAATCAAGCCAAATGTAGGCTCAATAAAATCATCTGTTGAATCGATAAAATCATCCTTATCTTCAACAAGATGATACATATTGAAAACCTTTTCCAGCTCCGACTGATAAAATTGAATTTCCGAATGTGTCAAATCTCTATTTGGAAAATTTATACAGATACGATTTGCATTTGTCTTATAACCAGGTCTTTTATATGCTGTCTTAATGAAATTGAAATCCATGTAAGATGTATACATACCAAAAACACTGGAATCCTGAAAAATTCCTTTTACAACAACATCAAGAGTATTTGTTTCACCTTCCCATGTTTTCAGCATAAAAGTAATGGAATCACCAATATGAACATTCAGCATTTTTGCGATTGGAAGTGAAATCAGTACACCATTAGAACCTTTCATTCCTTCGATTCCGCCTTCTGTAAAATTAAATTTATCAAAAAGCGGTTTCTCTGCATCAAAATCAACACCTTTTATGGCTCTTTGAAGGGCTTCTACTCCTTCAAAATAATATGCAGATTGTTTTGCATAAAAATCCTGTCTGGGTGAAATTACAGCATCTTTTGGAAAGATTTTTTTAAGTTTTTCAACGTATTCTTCATAATCAAAATAAGTGATTCCATCATCTTCCGTTCCCAGCATTAAAACCAGATCACCACCGTAGTAGATTTCTGCTTTTTGAGTCATTGCTGAAATCATTCCTTTGCTGATAAATATGGAAGAAAGAGAAATTGCAACACCAAACGCACACACAAGGAAAAGTGAAATATACTGAGTCTTTCTATAAAAAAGGGAACGAAGACCAATCTTGAACTGATACATCACTTAGCCCCCTGCATTGCCTGAACAGGATTTACCTTTAATGCATTTAAAACCGGATAAATCCAAGCAATCAAACCGATTAAAACAGCAACACCAAAGGATCCTGTCAGATTTGAAATATTAACCTGAGTTACAAGAGTATTTCCACCAAACAACTGAATCAGGAAGCTGTTTGAAAATGTTATATGAATTTTTGTTACTATAAATGAAGCAATGCAACCCAAAATACAACCTAAAACACCAGAAACAAGAGCCATAAGAATTGTTTCTGCCATACATTCTGCTGAAATGTATCGTTTGTTTGCACCAATGGCACGCATAGTTCCGATTTCCCGGATTCTGTCCAAAACATTTATGACAAGAGTATTGTTTACAACGATAAAACCGGCACCAAGAACAATTATAATTCCGACATTTAAAATAAGACGAAGAACATACAGATAGAATGCGGTATTTCCTGCAGCACTGCGCCAATTTACAGCCTCAACAGGCCACTCATTCTGTTTAAAAATTGCATTGAGCGACTTGATTACAGCTTTGGAATCCTGAGAATTATTCAGGCGGCAGATGATAAAGCCCCAGGTTGAAGAAGAATAAGCTGACTGAAGGGCCTGCTGTTCCTCCTCCGTAAATGTGATTTCTTCAGTTTCAACAGATTCAGAAAAATCAGAAGCATCAGAAAAAAGATCGTCCAAATCAACATCTCCAAGAAAAGCTTCCTTGTCTTCTTCAAGCTGAACGCTGTCTGCATCACCAACATCAGAAATATCCAGAAGCGAACGAACTGTTTCAGAATTTACAAGAATGATTTTATCAAGAAGAGTGTTTTCGTTTTTATATTCATAAATTCCGGTGAGAGGAACCGCACGCAACCTGGAAGAAAGACCAGAAGAAATTGCCAATTGAACCGTATCCCCAAGCTTTACACCATATTTTTCAGCAAGCTTTGCAGAAATCATTGCACCCTTATCACCGTTTTTCCAGGATTCACCCTGCACCAGTTTTATTGAAGGCATAAGCTGAAGATATTTTTCACCTTCAATCCCGAACATATAAATTGGATCTCTGTCATCATCATCGTTAAAGGACATGGCAGCAAGTCCCGTAATCTGCGGTGCAATAAGACCTATTCTTGCATCCTGCTGAAGAGTTTCGGTTACATTTACATAGGGAAAAAGCACAGGAACTTCAGAAAGTTTACCAGTAACAGGAGTTTCATCACCAAAAAGACTAAGAGGAGTTGAATTTTTTGGACGAACAACTACATCACCAGTAAAACTAGAGACAAAAGTTTCCTGAATTCCCTGCTCCGTGCTGTCAAAAACTGCATTTGTGACAACCAGCATCATTATTGCAAAGGCAATGAAAAGTACAATAACATACGAACTTTTCTTTGTAATAATATTCTTTAAAGCAAGATATAAAAGCATACGGTATTTTATCAATAGTTCAATGACAACTCAATACTGAACTAGCATCTTCCGTACTTGTCTTCAAATCTGACAATATCATCTTCTTCAAGGTAACTTCCGGACTGAACCTCAATAAATTCAAGAGGCTGTTTGCCAGGATTTTCAATCGCATGGATTGTACCAAGAGGAATAAAAGTAGACTGATTTTCTGAAAGAATGAGTTCTTTGTCACCGTTGAGGACTTTTGCAGTGCCGGAAACAATGATCCAGTGTTCAGCACGATGATAATGCATCTGAACGCTGAGTTTCTGACCAGGCTTTACAACAATGTGCTTAACGCGATATCTTGCACCAAGTTCAATTGTTTCATAAGTACCCCAAGGTCTGTAACCAACATTTGATTCAGTAGCAACAGGATTTTTCTGAAGCTTAAGCACATCCACAATGTTCTTTACATCTTCAGATTTTGAACGGTCAGCAACAAGAACAGCATCTTTCGTATCAACAATTACAACATTTTCCAAACCAATTGCAGAAACAGTGCGGTTTTTTGAATAAATGAAAGAATTCTTTACCCCATCTGTAACAGCATTGCCTTTGAGAACGTTACCATTTTCATCTTTTTCAGAAACATCCCAGAGCGAATTCCATGAACCAACATCACTCCAGCCTGCATCCAATGGAACGACCTTACCCTTTGCAGTTTTTTCCATAACAGCGTAGTCGATGCTGATTGATTTATTTTTAGAGAAAGAATCCTTTTCAAGACGAATAAAATCAAGGTCAACAACAGCAGAATCAAAGGAAGCCTGAGTATTTTTGAGCATTTCTGGTTCGAATACATTGATTTCATCAAGGAAAGCAGAAGCCTTGAACACAAACATTCCGGAATTCCAGAAGAAATTGCCAGAAGAAAGATAAGTCTTTGCAGTCTCAAGATCAGGCTTCTCTACAAAGCGTTTAATTTCACCGATTCCAGTAGATTTATTGATAGAACTTTCAATATAACCGTAACCAGTTGCAGGGAAAGTTGGATTGATTCCGAAAGTAACAAGACTTCCACTCATAGCTTCCATGGCTGCAGCATTTACAGCCTCACAGAAAGCTTGAGAATTCTGAATGTTATGGTCAGAAGGAAGAACGATAATTACAGCGTTCTCGTCAATTTTTTTTGCCTGAATGGCAGCGGCAACAATGGCCGGAGCAGTATTTTTTGCAACAGGCTCCAGAACAATTGAAGGATTTTTAATGCCAATCTGAGAAAGCTGTTCAGCGATAATAAAACGGTGCTGCTCATTACAAACAACAATCGGACTGGAAACTTCAAGTCCTGAAAGTCTCTTTACAGTTTCCTGAATCATAGTGAAATCTGTAACAAGTGAAATAAGCTGCTTTGGATAAGTAGAACGAGAAAGAGGCCACAAGCGAGTACCGCTTCCACCAGAAAGGATAACTGGAATAATAGTCATTTTAAATTCCTTCTATAAATAAGTTTTTAATCAGTTTTATATCAGTTTTATATCAGTGTTCTTCCTGAGGATTTTCTGCAAGCTGCCCCTGGAAGCGACGATTTACAGCTCTGTTTATATAGTGAATTGCAATAAAGAAAAGCTGAGTGATTATAACAGCCATAAAAAGAACAGCCATGCTTGAATACTTTCTCATGAAGAAAGCGATGAATATAATCACACAGTTAACCAGATGCAAAAGTGAAAGATAAAGCCAAGCCTGAACCTTGCTCAAACCAACGTTGATCAATTTATGGTGAATGTGAGCACGGTCTGCACTGAAAACAGAACGCTTGTCACGAAGACGACGCCAGATTGCTGCAATAACATCTTCAACAGGAACACTGGCAAGAATCAGCATAATCAAAGCCTGATTTGAATCATATTTTGAAAGATTACCAACCAATGGCATAACAGCAACACAATAACCAAGAGTCTGGCTTCCACTGTCACCAAGGAAAATCTTAGCCTTTGGTTTGTTAAAAATCATGAAACCAAAAATACAACAGCAAAGAATGATTCCTGGAACAAAGAGAGAACCGCCCAGTGAGAAGAGCACTGTTACTGTTGCAATTGAAACTACAACAAGCGTACTGCACAAAAGGTCGATTCCATCGATTAAGTTGAAAGCATTTACGAGAAGGATAATCCAGCAGAATGTGATGAATTTTCCAAGAACAGCAGGAAGAGGCCAGATCAAGAAATCATGGATGTAATAAGGGCTGAAGGCACAGGCAAGCGCAATAACAATCAACTGGAACAGAAATTTGAATCGTGCACGAAGATTCTTAAGGTCGTCCAAAACACCTTCAATCCAAATGAGAGCACCACCAATATAAAGTGGAAGATGACTCAGATCCTCAAAACCAACATAAAACTGATAGATAAGACAGCAAACACCGTAAACAATAAAAATACCAATGCCGCCGAGACGAGCAACAGGCTGTGTATGAACGGAACGCTGGTTGACTTCGTCATAAAGTTTATATTTAGCACAAAGAGAAATAATAACCTTAACAAGAAAAGCACTGGCCACAAATGCAGCAGCCGCGAAGATTGCAACAGTCAAATTAATCATTTGTCCGAAAAACTCCAACTAAAAAAAAGAATATTCAAAATATTAAAAATATTCAAAATATTCAAAATATTCAAAATAAAGTATAACGCATCTTTTCTGAATCGGCAACCTTCGGTAAAATAAAAAAACTATGCGAAAAATCACTGGCATTTTTTTTGTTTTTATAATTTTCACCAAACTTTTTTCTCAAGAAGCCCTCAAATCTATTGAAGAAGAATATTACGATTTTCTGAGCCTGCAGGGACTGGCAGAACGCCCTACTTTGAATTACAGAACGCTTTCAGATTCAGAATGGAAACTTTCAGCAGATGACCATATCTGGAAGGACAACAATCTTGGCACAAAAAGAACAATTTACGAATCTGATAAAGAAGCCACAAATTGGTTCACAAAAGGAATTGAAAAAAGTTTAAAGCTAAAAGTGTACGGTCCAGAATGGTTCAATTCGTATAACACAGCAGCTCCTTATGGTCAGAATGACGGCGGCTTGTGGCAGGGAAAAGGATATAACACAAGTCTGACTGGTGGTGTCCGGGTGGAAGGATTTGGATTTGAAGGAACGATTAAGCCGCAGGTGAGCTGGAGTCAGAACAAAAGTTTTGATTTAATGCCATCTGCTTATGATTCAGAGTATGGATATTTTGGAGTTGGAAACATCGATTTGGTTCAAAGATACGGTAACGAATCGTTTTGGAATTTTGATTTTGGGGACTCAGAGATTCGTTACACTTGGAAAAACTTTACTTTAGGTTTTGGAACTCAGTCGCCATGGATTGGACCTGCATGGCTAAATCCAATGCTTGGCAGCAACAATACATCAACTTATCCAAAAGTTGATTTAGGAGTCAGAAAAACAAACCTAACTTTCAAAGGAATCAACTTTGGCGACATTGAAGGACGCATCTGGACTGGCAAACTAACAGAATCAGATTATTTTGACAATGACAATTCGAACAACGAAAGAATGTTGAATGGAATTTCATTAGCCTATGCTCCAAGTTTTATTCCAAACCTAAAAATTGGCGTTAACAGGATTTTCATAACCTACTGGAGAACAGAAAACCTTAAATATATTGGAAGACTCTTCACACTTTCTCACTCCAACGCACTTTCTTCAAGCGGAAACGATGAAGACCAGAAAGTTGCATTAAATATTGACTGGACTTTTCCTTCCGTTGGCTTTGAAGTTTACGGAGAATTAGGAATTGACGATTTTACTTCTGATGAAAAAGCAAATCCATTCCACACGGCTATCTACACAATCGGTGCAAAGCAGATTATTCCACTTAACCTGAATAAAATCTCAAATAAATTGCCATCATTAAAATCAGAACTCATATTTGAATGGAATAATTTTGAAATGAGCCAGGATTTTCAGCTTCAATGGAATTATATTGGTTACTACGGACACGGATTTGTAAGGCAAGGCTACACACAAAAGGGACAGATTATAGGTGCTGGAAGCGGATATTTTGGAAACAGCCAGTATATTGGCTACAACATTTATTTTCCAAAAGGCAAAGTCAATCTTTTCTTCCATAGGGATTGTCCAGACACAAACTTCATTTACAACAAGGCAAACGGTGATATGGCACAGGGAAAACAAAGCGACTGGTACGCATTGTATGAAACGAACTGGTCTAAAGGAATTTTCGTAGATTATTTCTTAACAAAAAGTTTTTTTGTTCACTTGGGCTTTGTTGATACAAAAATCATAAATCCAAATTACAGAATTTTTAATCATAAGTTTGATAGAAACGAACAAATAAACTTAATTTTGAAGTATAATTTCTAATCTATGGCAGAACAAAAATCTATCAAGAAAAACGCATTTTTAAATACTCTTAAAACATTTTTAACTCTTTTTTTCCCATTAATAACTTTTCCCTACTCTTCAAGAATTTTGGGGCCTTCAATTCTTGGACAAGTAAATTTTGCACAGGGAATTGTTTCTTATTTCTCACTTATAGCCACACTTGGACTAAGTTCTTATGCAGTAAGAGAAATTGCAAAAAACAGAGACAATAAACCTAAAATGAATGCAATAGTAAAGGAATTGTGGACGATAAATCTTGTTTCTACTGTAATTTCCTATGTCTTGCTTTTTTTAACGGTTGCATTTGTTACAAAACTTCACGCATACAAAGGACTCATTATCATTTGCAGTACGCTCATAATGTTCAATACATTCGGCTTAAACTGGCTTTATGAAGCTTTTGAAGAATATACTTACATTACAATCCGTTCGCTTGTTTTTCAGGTTATAAGTGTAATTCTTCTTTTTACAATGGTCAGGAGTTCCGAGGATTATCTTCAATATGCAGCTGTAAACATTATTTCCAATGTTGGAGCAAATGTTTTAAATTTATTTCACGCACGAAAATTTATTTCGCTAAAGAAAAATGCTTCTGAAAAGTTGCAGATAAAGCGACACTTAAAGCCTGTCTTTATTCTATTTGCTTCGGCTATTGCTGCAACATTTTTTTCAAGCCTAGACACAACCATGCTGGGATTTTTAAGTTCAGATGAACAAGTTGGATTTTATTCCGCTGGTGCAAAAATTGTGCGAATGGTAAAAAATCTTTTTCCGGCAGTAACAGCCGTAATGATTCCAAGAATTGCCTATTATCTTTCTAAAGATGACGAAAAAAGCATTCTCGAACTGGAGAAAAAAGCCTTTAATTTTTTATTCTGTTTTGCATTGCCGATTTCCGCTGGATTTTTGCTTTTGATGAAGCCATTGGTTTTATTATTCTGCGGACAGACTTATTTAGATGCGATTTTAGTTTCAAAAATAATGTCTCCATTTATAATCTGCAGTGCTATTTCTTCCTTTACTTGCAGCCTGCTTGTTGTTTACGGAATGGAAAGATACACAATTCACAGAATGGCAATAACAGCAATTGTTGATTTTGTCTTGAACTTTATCCTCATTCCAAAATACGGAGCAAACGGAGCTGCTGTTGCAACTTTAGTTGCTGAAATTTTATTTGTAGTGATTGATTGTACATTTTTAAGA
>JAGHUJ010000096.1 GCA_018064905.1 Candidatus Treponema equifaecale | reverse complement strand
TATTATCCAACTTCCTCTAAAAGAAAATACGTTAGTATTTTCAAATCCGTGTGACAACATAAAAAACATCGACTTTGATTTTATGGAGTCGTTTATACGCGAACTCGAAGAGGAGCGTATACGCGAACTTAACGCATACCTTCTTGCTACAGGTTTAAAAGACTATACATTGACCCCTGAGGAAGAAAACGCACTGGAAGCGTTTAAGACGGTGCTGTGGGGAGAATTTAATCTTGAAAATCTTTATGGCAAATCTACAAGAGGAAAACGCTTAAAAGGTGAAGATCGAATAAAAGGTGATTTACCATTTGTTACAGCTGGTGAAGCCGATACTGGAATCTCCGCTTATATTTCTAATGATGTTGAAATTTTCTCAAAAAATACTACAACAATTGATATGTTTGGTTCTGCTAAATATAGAAATTACGATTATGGTGCTGATGACCATGTTGCCGTTGTTCACACAGAAGAATTACCAAAACATTCATCAATTTTTGTAACTTCTGCAATTCATAAATCATCACATACTGGAAAATTTGATTATTCAAACAATTTTTATGCCAGCGATGCTGATGAATTGAATATCCAACTTCCCACAAAAGACGGCAAACCAGATTACGCAACAATGGAAACATTCATAAAAGCAGTTGAAAAACTTGTAATAAAAGATGTTGCTTTGTATGCAGACAGTAGAATTGGGACAACAAAGAAGGTTGTGCAAAAGGATGTAGAATATAAGACTAATGAAGGTGCTGGTTTACTGAAAGTTGCAGAAAAGGATGAATAAAAAAACTATTAAAAAAGGCTTAAGTAGGAGAAAATGCATGAACGAACTAGACCATGAATATAAATCTTGGATTTCTGAATTAAAAACTCGCTATAAGCAGGCGCAAATAAAAGCTTCTGTTGCCGTAAATGGGGAATTATTGAAGTTTTATTTTGAACTTGGTAAAGATATTTTTAAGAAACAGTTTGCTAACTCCTATGGTTCAGCTTTTTATAAAACATTAAGTGCAGATTTGATTGCAGAGTTTCCAGATGCAAAAGGATTTTCTCCTACATATTTGAAATATGCCTTTTATTTTTATGACCTCTATAAAGAAGAATTTCAGAATCGTCCACAACTTGTGGACGATTTATGTAGAATTCCTTGGGGACATCACAGATTTATAATTGATAAAATAAAAAGTAATCCTCAAAAAGCATTGTTTTATGTTGAGCAGGTGATCTTGCCCAGTAAATTACAAAAGATCCATACAGTTTAGATTTTTCAGATAGAAAAAAGAATGACGAATTTATTGCTTTTTTCTTGCGATGATGATTGTTAATGGCATCTCTAAAAAAAACTTTCAGAGATGCCTGACGAGTTTTAAGCCTTGAAATTGCAAGGCTTAAAACATCGCATTTTCAAAGTTGTCTCTAAAAATTGCAATTTTTAGAGACTCCCTTAAATAAAAAAAATGCAAAGTTACGAAAAGTATCACTGCTGTAAATATTAGTTTATGGATTTTGGCTTTAAGTGCTGAAAAAATAGTTCTACAAACTTAATCATTTATGGGAGATTTCGATGAAAAACAGATCGCTTTTTACAAAAAAAATTGCTGGCACATTTCTGTTTCTGTCTCTTGCTGCTGGAACTTTTTCGCAAACAAAATATTCCTCGGCGGAAGTAAACAGTTTTGACCGTCTGATAATGAATCCTTATTCAAAAACTTTGGATTATCTAGGCACTGGTTTTGAAGCTGCGACTCTTCTTGCATCTGCTGTTTTATTTGCCGCACCAAGGCAGGATTACTGGAAAATTGGAGTTGAATATGCTGAAACAATCGCTTTTGCTTACGGTGCAAAAGAACTTGCCAAGTTGTGTGTAAGTCGTCCTCGTCCTTATATGTATTTTGATGGTGCTCCAAAAAGTAAAATTGATGATGGAGATTGGGACGATTCTTTTTTCTCTGGTCACGCCACTTTGAGTTTTGCATCTGCAGGTTTTACAACTTTTATGTTCTGTCAATATTTCCCGGAATCTCCATGGAAAATCCCTGTGATTTCTGCATCTTATCTTTTGGCCACTACAACTTCTGTTTTACGCCTTGCCAGTGGAAATCATTTTATGACTGATGTTTTATGCGGGGCCCTTGTCGGTTCTGCCATTGGATATCTGGTTCCATTTGTTAATTCTTTGTGGTGGAAACCTTCTCAAACAGATAAAGTTCAAATATCATTTTCTCCATTGGGATTTTCGGTTAATTTTAAATTCTAAAAAAGATTTTCTCTATATTGGTTGATTATTGTATAATTGCTTGTTGAACTTTTGCAGAGGTTGTTGTGGTATACTATGACATATATGGATTTTAATCAGAAGCTTCAGCTTTTAAGAAATCAAAATGGTCTTACTCAGGAACAGCTGGCAGAAAAAATTTGCGTTTCCAGGGTGGCTGTTTCAAAGTGGGAGTCGGGACGGGGATATCCGAATCTGGATTCCTTGAAAAAACTGTCTGAGATTTTTGATGTTTCTGTGGATGAACTTTTATCTTCCAATGAACTGATTGATCTGGCGAATTCCAAGGTGAAAAACAGTTCTAAAATTATGCGTTCTCTAATCTTTGGAATTACAGATTTTCTTGCGATTTTGCTTTTTATAATTCCGTTGTTTGCAGACCGTTTTGAAGGCAGAATAGAAATCGTGATTCTTTTTGATATTGTTCACATGCGCGTTTTTATAAAAACAATTTTTACAGTTATTGCCAGTTCCTGTGTTTTATTTGGAGCATTGGAACTGGCTCTGCAAAATATTCAGACGGCTGGCAAGCAGAAAGCTGAATTAGTCCTATCAGGAATGTTCAGTTCTCTTGGAATAGTTCTTTCTGCTTTGACGAATCAGCCTTATCCTTGCATTTTAATTTTTGCACTGTTTGTTGTAAAAGTATTGACGGCATTGAAAACACAAAAGTAATCTTTTGCCAGATTTTTTACAGCAATTCCCCGTAATGCCTTACATAGGCTTTTTTCAAACTTGTTGCCAGTGCCATGTAAAGCAGGATACATGGAATCAAATAGGCAAAGTAACTTGCAGGAAGTGCCACAAATCCAAGAAGCGCACCAAATGGTGTAAACGGAATTATTGTAAGCACTGCAATTCCTGTAAATGTAAGCAAGGTCAAAGGCAAGCTTGCACGGCTCTGAATGAACGGAAGCTTTGGTGTACGAATCATATGGATTACTAAAGTCTGACTCCACATTGATTCAATGAACCATCCGGCCTGGAACATTGCAGCGTATTTAAACTGCATCATTTCAAGTTCGGCACCGCTAAAATGATTTGCAAGGTCGTTGAATAAAATTCCATCGCTTACAAACAACGGGCAGAATACAAAATACATGAAGATGTAAGTTGTAAAATCAAAAATGGAACTTGTTGGTCCAATCCAGATCATAAAGTTACCAACGCTGGAAGCATCCCACTTTCTTGGAATGGCAAGGAATTCTTCATCCACATTATCCCAAGGGATAGCAGTGCAACTAAGGTCGTAAATCAGGTTCAGGAAGATGAGATGTACGCTCATCATTGGAAGGAACGGAAGCAAAACCGAAGCAGCAAGTACACTGAACATGTTTCCGAAGTTTGAACTTGCGGTCATTTTAATGTACTTGATCATATTTGCATAAGTCTTGCGGCCTTCTACAATTCCTTCTTCCAGAACCATTAAGTCTTTTTCAAGGAGGATGATATCTGCACTTTCCTTTGCAATATCAACTGCGCTGTCTACAGAAATTCCAACATCACTCACTTTCATTGCCTGGGCATCGTTGATTCCGTCTCCCATAAAACCAACTGTGTGGCCATTTTCCCGAAGACGAGTTACAACCCGGGCCTTCTGATCCGGAGTAAGTTTTGCAAACACCTGAGTTTTTTCTACGATGCGGGAAAGTTCTTCATCGCTCATTTTTTCAATTTCACTTCCAAGCACCATGTTGCTAACTTTAAGTCCAACCTGACGGCAGATTGTGCGGGTAACCTTTTCGTTGTCGCCTGTAAGAATCTTTGTTTCAACTCCTTGATTTTTAAGGGCACGGATTGCTTCTGCAGTAGATTCTTTTGGTGGATCAAGGAATGCAAGGTAACCAAGAAGAACCATGTCCTTTTCATCTTCCACGCTGAATTTTCCTACAGGAGAAGGATTTGTTTTATGAGCAAGAGCAAGTACACGGAATCCGTCATTGTTGAAATCATCTACAGTTTTTAAGATTCGCCCTTTTACTTCATCATCAATGGCACGAACTTCGCCGTCCATTTCTACAAAAGAACAGACAGAAAGCATTTCTTCCACAGCACCTTTTGTTACCATCTGAGTTTTTCCGCTGCGGTCTTTTACTACAACAGAAAGTCGGCGGCGAGTAAAGTCGAAAGGAATCTCATCTACCTTTTCGTAGTTTTCGCTTAAATCCAGAAGTTCAGGATTGCTGTTTTCTTCTTCTTCAGTTTTGTGAATGATTGCCAAGTCCATTACATTTTTGTAGCCGGTCTGGAAGTAGCTGTTCAAATATGCGTGGCGGAGGATTCTTGTGTCTTCAGTTCCATCAGTATTCCAGTGATATTTTTGTTTAGGTAAAACGCTAGAATATCGCGTTTTACCTAAACATAGAGTTTCTAACGAAACTCTATTATTTACTTGTTCGCTCGCGCGAACGTTTTGTAAATCCTCGGTTATTGAAATACCCTGCGGTTTACAAAAATAAGAAAGAATTACCTTGTCCTGAGTCAAAGTTCCAGTTTTGTCTGTACACAAAATATCGATTGCACCAAAGTTCTGAATTGAGTTCAGATTTTTTACGATGGTCTTTTTCTTGCTCATGCTAACTGCACCCTTTGCAAGACAGGTTGTTACAATCATAGGAAGCATTTCTGGAGTAAGTCCTACCGCAATTGAAATGGCAAACAAAAATGCCTGAAGCCAGTCGCCTTTTGTAATTCCGTTGATAACAAAAACTACCGGAACCATTACAAACATAAAACGGATTAAAACCCAGCTGACAGAATTTACGCCTTTTGAAAAACTTGTTTCCGCACTTTCTTCGCTGATGTTTTTTGCCATTGTTCCAAACAAAGTTGTGTCCCCGGTTGTAACGGCCACGGCAACAGCACTTCCAGAAATTACAGAAGAACCCATAAAGGCAATGTTTTTATAATCAGTGAGCTGGTCTTTCTCATCAGATTTTTCAGAAGTTTTTTCAACGCCTTCACTTTCGCCAGTAAGGCTTGATTCGCTTACAAAAAAGTCCTTTGCTTCAAGAATACGAACATCACAGGGAATCATGTCTCCGCTGCTCAAATGAATGATGTCTCCAGGAACAACTTCGTCCAAAGGCAATTCCATTTTTGGCTGATTGCGGCGGGTTACTGTACAGGTTGTAGTAATCATTGCAAGAAGCTTTTCAGCCGCATTTCCACTGCGGGATTCCTGAACAAAACGCAAAGTTCCCGAAAGTACAACCATTGTCAAAATGATGATGACTGTAAGAGGATCAAAATCTTCGGGTGTATTTCCAAGCAAACTGAGGGCCGGGAAAACCATATCGGTGGCGGCAGAAACTAAAGCCAGTGCAATCAAAATTGCTGTAAAAGGATTGATGAAAGCTTCGGCAATGCGACATCCAAGAGATTTCTTTTTTCCTTTGGTGATTGTATTTTTACTAAAGTGACTTCTCTGTTCACGAACTTCATTTTCGCTAAGACCTGTAAGCCGTGAACCAAGATGTGAAAGGATTTCTGGTACGGTAGAAGTTGCGCTATCCGCAAGACGATTTTTTACAGTGTCCATGAAGACCGTATTCTGAACCATACGTCTTTTTACGGTAGGATTCTTTTTCATTTTTACCTCCATTTCCCCGCAGTAGTTACGAGGCATGGAGGTAGTTTAGATTTTTATGCTTTCAAAAAGTATGGCGAAATTATTGTTTTTTTCTTGCGAAATAAAGCAGCAGGGGACAGACCTCCTTAAACATGGAAGATGTAAGGCATAGCATTTTCAATGATGTTCTATAATTTGAAATTTCTAGAAACTTCATGTAAGATTGTGGAAAATTATAAGGCCCAACATTTTTTGGAAGGCCGAAAATATTTTAAGGAGAAGTATTATGGATAAAACATGGATCGACATGTACAATGCGGCAAAAGGTGTATTAGGTGAAAAAAAGATTTCTGATTATGTAATCGCAGGTGGAGTTTCGGCTGCAGTGCTTTCTAAATCAGGAAAAATATACGTGGGTGTGTGCATTGATACCTGTTCAACTCTTGGAATATGTGCTGAAAGAAACGCCATATTTAATATGATCACTAATGGAGAATATGAAATCGATCGCGTTCTCTGCATACCACCAAACGAGGGAAAAGGTGCTCCTTGTGGTGCCTGCCGCGAGTTGATGGTTCAGCTCATGCCCGGACGATATAAAGATATCGAAATCATGCTTGACTATTCAAACGATCGGGTTGTAAAACTTGGAGAATTGACTCCAGAATGGTGGATTGAATAGAGCTGAACCTGCGAGGTGAAGTTTACCACTCTAGAAAAACAGAAATTGATTGTTTAATAGTCACAGAAAGAATCATATCAAAAGGGGAGATGTTTTTATGTTTTATATTGTAAGCTATTCAATCGGCTGGATTTTGAGTTTCTTGTTCTACATTGCTTCCAAAAAACGTGACTTTCTTTATACAGCATGTTTGACGCAGCTTGTCTTTACAGTGGGCTTTTTTGGACTGTTCAATTTTACGGGACATGTAATCATGAGCCAGCAGGTTGCTGAATCCATCGGCTGGGTTTCCAACGGATTTCAAAAAGAACTTGGACTTGTCTCGCTTGGAATCGGTTTGTGCGGAATACTATGCTACTGGTTCAGGGACGGATTCTGGCTTGCCACTACGATTCCATTTTCTGTTTTTCTTTTTGGTGCAGCTGGCTTTCATATTAAAGAAATGATCGCCGATTCCAACTTCAATCCTGGCAATGTGGTGATAATTATTCCTGATGTTCTGATGCCATTGACTCTACTGGTTTTACAGCTGCTCTTAAAAAAACGAAAGCAGTAGGAATCATCTTTTTCCGCAGATCATCTGGGAATGTAGTGGCATTTACGAATTCCATTTGAAGCAAAGGTCTACGAGTGCTATTATCACGGTGGCCTGATGAAATGAAAAACCCAATTGGCAATAATTGAAAGATCAAACCTGTGTAATATAATAGAAGATGATCATATGAGGAGATGCATCTTGAAACCCCAGCTTTTCTATTTTAGGGACCACATGCTTTTTCTTACTGATACTGAACCTTCTTCATCGCACAGGCATCTTGCATCGCATTTGATTTTTTCTCTTGAAGGTGAAACTGAATGGAATATCGATGGAGAACAGATCAACTGCCGCGGAATCTATATTGATGCCAATGCTGAACATATTGGAAAGGGCGGAGGAAAATTCCTTTCGTTGCTGTTTGTAAAAACCAGCAGCTACGCACACACCATGGAAAAAAAATTTCTGCAGGGAAAATCCTATTTCATTCTTGATGAAAAAACTGTGGAAGATGTAGTGGAATTGGTAAATCAGCAGTTTGAAGATCCAGAAATACTGAACAGAAGAATTCTTGAAACATGCATGGTGACCGACCTTGAAAAACCCATGTATGATGAAAGGGTGCAGAAAACCATCACCATGATAGAAATGAAAGAAACAATTGATTCAAACACGATTGCGGAACTAAGCCGCCACGTGTGTCTTTCACAAAGTCGCCTTTCACATCTGTTCAAGGCGGAGACAAAAATGTCACTTGCAGGTTATCTTGCATTTGAAAAATTGCGCAAGACATACTGCTATCTGATGCAGGGCGAAAGCATAACGGCAAGCTGCATGAAGGCAGGATTTGACACGCCTTCCCATTGTGCGGCAACGTGCAGAAAAATGTTTGGGCTTTCTTTGAGTAAATTAAAAAAATAGCGTTTATTTAAAAGTCATGTTTTTTCTTATGGCCTATACTTTCATTTGAGGAAAAATAATGACGGTTTTATATTTCAGTTCAACAGGAAACAATCTTTATGTAGCAAAAAAAATCGGCGGGGCAAAATATTCCATACCGGCACTGGTAGAAAAAGGTCAGTATGAATTCAAGGACGACTGCATTGGAATTGTGTTTCCGATCTACGGATTGTGTGTTCCGCCTTTCATCGAAGAATTCATAAAAAACTTGCGTGTTGAATGTGGTTATTTTTTTGCCATCGCAACCTATGGTTTTTTTCCTGGGGCTGTGTGCGGACAGTTGATGCAGATCTGTTCTAAAAATGGCAGAACCTTTGACTACATCAACAGATTGAAGATGGCCGAAAACTGCATTACCTTTTCCGATATGGCAAAGCAAAAGGGAGACAGCGCAAAGCAGCAGAAGGACTTGGAAAAAATTCTTTTGGACATTGTTGCAAAAAAAACTTTTGTAAGGAAAGATTCATTCCTTGGAAAAATCATGACCTCCCATCATCTTGAAGACTATGAATTTCCAACAGGAGAAGGTGTTACGGGCAAAATCAAAATCAACAAAAACTGTTGCGGCTGCGGAACCTGCACTAAAGTCTGTCCGATGAAAAACATCAAGCTTGTGCACTCCAATCCATCCTTTGAAAAAAACTGCATCAGCTGTGGAGCCTGTCTTCAGAACTGCCCGGCAAATGCGCTCCACCATGAGATGGAAAAAAGTTCAGCCCGCTATAGAAATCCCCATGTTCAGCTTTGTGAACTAATGTACAGATAAAGCAGGAACATTGGGTACATTGAAAAAAGGCACATCTGAAATTGACGGTTCAAATGTGCCTTAAAGATCTTTAGACTTTTATTTTTCTACGCCTGAAACTACGACGCCTTCGATAAAGAATTTCTGTGCAACGATGAAGATGATGAAAGGTACTATACATGCGATCATACTTGTTGCCTGAACAAGATGTGTTTCCGTTGAATACATGTTGCTGAATGCGGAAAGCCCGATACTGATAGGGTACTTGTCCGGATGTCCTGCAAGATATAGCAGTGGATTGAAGAAGTCGTTCCATGCCCAGAAAAAGTGGAAAAGACCTACGGAAATAATCGCCGGTACAACCTGTGGAAGAATTATCTTGTACAAAGTTGCGATAGGTCCACATCCGTCGATACGTGCGGCTTCATCCATTTCTCTTGGAATTCCAAGCATGAACTGGCGCAGAAGGAATACATTGTATGCGTTGGCAAAAAAGTGTGGAACGATCAAAGGGGCCCATGTTCCAACCCAGCCAAGTTTGTAGAAGATGGTATAGACCGGAATCAATGTAACTGCACTTGGCAGAACGATGGTTGCAATAAGAATTATGAAGAACTGCTGCTTTCCCGGAAACTTGAATCTTGAAAAACCATAGGCAACAAGCGTTGAAGAAAACAAGGTTCCAAAGGTGGTGATCAAGGCATAGAAAAGTGTATTCTTAAAAAGCAGCAGGAAGTTTACCGACTTCCATCCCTTTATGTAGTTTTCAAACTTAAAGTCCACGCGCCATTTGTTTTCCAAGGAACGCCACTTGACTTCAAATTCCTGTGGACCCAATGCGGGATTCTGTGGATCGATGAATGTAGAAGAATCGCGTCCTTTTTTTATTACAGCCATGGGTTTCTTTGATCCGTCGGCCATAGGAACCATAAGGATGTCGCACTTTTTTCCGTTGTAGTCAAAGGTTTCTGGTGCCATTGGAATGGGTGAATGGTTCAGCGAAGAAAGCTGTTCCTTGCTTTTTAATGAAACTGAAACTCCGTAGATGAGCGGAAGCATGAAAGCCGTAAGCAAAAACAATGTGATTATTGTTACCAAACCTTTATAGGTTCCATTTATCTGTTTAATTGTCATTTCTTTTCTCCTGCATAGAATACCCAGCGGTTTGAAGTTCCAAACAGAACAAGTGTGAATATCATTCCGATAAAGAAGATTACCCATGCGATCACAGCACCGTATCCCATGTTGAAGTATGAGAAAGCCTGGCGGTAGAAGTAGACCATAGGGAAATTTGTCATTCCGTTAGGGAATCCGCTTCCGTTGTTGAGGACCATCGGTGTAAGGAAGAACTGCATGAGTCCGATGATTCCCATAAGAAGATTGTAGAAGATTACCGGTGTCATCATTGGAACTGTGACTGCACAAAGACGCTGGAATCCGTTGGCTCCGTCGATTGTTGCAGCTTCGTAAAGTTCCTTTGGAACCCCCTGAAGTCCTGCAAGAAAAATCAGAACTGTATTGCCGCAACCCCATATGCCGATGAAGGTGTAGGAAATGTAAATCCATTTTGTACTTGCAAGCCATCTTACTCCCGGAAGACCTGCACTGTTTAGAATAAGATTGAACCAGCCAGTCTGTTCGTTCATGATTCCCTGCCAGATCAAAACTGTGGCAACGAATGGAACCATGCTTGGAAGGTAGAACAGGGCGCGGAAAAGTCTCTGTCCGATAAGCTGCCTGTAATTCAGGAGAATTGCAACAAGCAGTGAAAAACAGAACGAGATAGGAAGTGAAATCACCGTGTACTGAAGAATGTGTGCAATTGATTTCATTACTATTGGGTCGTCAACGATGGCACGTTTCCAGTTTTCAAGACCCACGACTCTTGTAGCCTCAGGTTTAATGAGGTTGTAGTCAAAAAATGAGAATATGAAAGAGGCAACCATTGGTCCAAGATAGAAAATGGTAAAACCAATTAGCCACGGAGCGATGAAAATCAGCCCCCATTTTTTTTCCCAGCGCTGTCCGCAGCCGGCTTTAATTTTATTTTTCATACTTTTGACTGCGGAACAATTCCTGTGTGGAAAAGTTCCGCATGCCTCCTTTTTTTAGTTTTTATTTTTTTGCAGCGGCAAAGATACCGTCAAGATTCTGTCTCAACTTTTCAGCTTCTTTTGCAACATCAAGACCTGAATTGTTTGTAAGGTTGTCCCAGAATTCTCCGTAGCAGGTTGAAGCTTCCTGGAAACTTGGCATCCAGCTTTCGTGGTTTGGATTGTCTGCATACTGAACGCTGTCCTTTACGATCTTTGTGTCTACAGTTACGTGTGGATATTTTTCCTTGAAGAATGAATCAAGGAATCCGTTCTGCTTTGCTGTGATTGCAGGCATACCGCCGTAGATCTTAAGAAGGTCGTCTGATGCTGTTGTTACAAGGTAGCTTAAAACCTTGAATGCTTCTTCTGGATGTTTTGAACCTTTGCAGATTTCAAATGTATCGGCGTGCATTTTTGCAGTTGTCTTACCCTTGTATGAAGGCATAGGGTAAACGTCCCACTGGTAGTCCATCTTTGCATATCCAGAATACCAGAGGTGGCACTGGAACATGGCGATCTTTCCTGATTCACCCCAGCTTCCGTTTGAAAGGATGTCTGAAGAACCATAAGGTCCGTTTGGAATGAAGTGGTCCTTCCACATTCCGTTGTATGTCCATTTCCATGCATCAAGCCATGCTGAAGGAATCTGTGCCTTGTTTCCCTGTCCTACAAAAGAACCTGGCTCAAACAAAGTTCCGTATCCGCGTGCATCACCCCAAACAATACCGAATCCCCACTGAACAATATTTGTAGGATCGAATTTTGGATTTGTGGCGTCGTTTCCGTTTGCATCGACTGTAAGCTTCATACCAAGGCGGCGTACACAGTCAAAGTCCCAAGTCCATTCCTTTCCGTTTTCATCGATGTACTTATCGCCATAGTTTTTTGGAGGAAGAGGAATTCCGGCTTCTTCAAAAAGTTCCTTGTTGGCATACATGTATGAAGGGTAGACACCGAATGGAAGACCGATGAGTCCGTCCTGTGGATCGCGGTAGAAGTCAACCATGGAAGCGTCAAACTGTGAAAGGTTGAACTTTGTAGATTTTACAAGAGGGTCAAGGTCAAGCCATGCACCCTTGAAGCTGTCGCGTCCTCGGATTCCAACAGGTCCAACGATGTCTGGAGCATTGCCGCCGGAAATCTGTGTGGCCAAAGTCTGATATGCCTGGCCGTTGTCGACGATTTCAAGAATAAGTTCAATTTCATTCTGTGATTTGTTGAACTTGTCTACCACTGCCTTCTGAGGAGCAAAGGTCGGTTCATCTGAACCTGCACCAAGGCCTACAAACCAGCGGATCTGTACACGGTCATTCTTTTTTGCACCGCAGCCTGTAAGCATAAGGGCGGCAGAAAGAACCATAGCACCAACAGAAAGTACTTTTACCAATTTTTTCATAATTCCTCCAAAATGGTTTTTATGAGTTTTTGCAGCTGAATCGAAGCGGAATCAGGTTTGAAATGTTAGCGCAAACATTTTTGCCTATTCCTTACCCTTTTTTCGCTCCAATATCCTGATGATTGTTTGCGTAAACATAATATAAGCCCGACTTTTGAATTCTGTCAACAAAAATTTTGATAAATTTCAGAAAAAATTTTGGATGTGAAAGGTTTTTGATTTCCTTCAATTAATGGAGCTTTTAGGCCTTTGAATTAAAGGCTTGCCATGAAAACAGCGGTTTTCAGAATAAAAAAAGATAGGTATTAGAAAAATTTCCTTGACATCTAAAGAAGGATGAACTAGACTGTGATTATTGTTTGCGTAAACATTATTTTTAAGGAATTCCTTATGAAAGTTATTTCTTTATACGAAACTGCAAAGGATACCGACCGCAGAATTGAATCTGTTCAGCCTGCTACACGCAAGGCGACAGTCGGAAGGCTCCTTTCCTGCAGCATTGAACTAAACTGTGCGCAGACCTTCCAGAAGGTTAAAGGTTTTGGCTGTGCACTTACAGAAAGCGCAGGCTATGTTCTTTCCTTTCTTGATGAAGAGCAGCAGAAAAAACTTGTAGAATCCTGCTTTGGAAAATCTGAAAATTCCAACCGCTATGTCTTTGCAAGAACCCACATGAACTCCTGTGACTTTTCTCTTGAAAACTGGTCCTGTGTTCCCAAGAAGGATGAAACCCTTGAATCCTTTTCCTTTGAGCGCACCGACAGGTACATGACACCTCTGTTGAAGGCCGCTACGGAATCTTCTGAAAAGCTTACTGTTATGGTGACTCCATGGTCTCCGCCTGAATGGATGAAGACAAACAACGACATGAACCACGGAGGAAAACTTAAGGCCGAATATTATGATCTTTGGGCAAAGTATTTTGTTAAGTATCTTTCAGGACTTAAGGAACGGGGAATCAATGTAGGCTATGTTTCCATTCAGAATGAACCGGAAGCCGTTCAGATATGGGATTCCTGCATCTGGACTGTGGAAGAAGAAGGAAAGTTTGCCGTAAACTGTCTGCGTCCGGCCTTGGATAAAGCTGGATTTGAAAATGTAAAAATCCTTACATGGGACCACAACAGAGACAACCTTGTGATCCGGTTTGAAAAAAACATGAGTCTTCCTGGAGCGGAAAAAGCTATTGCAGGAGCTGCCTACCACTGGTATTCAGGTGATCAGTACGACCATGTTGAAGAGGTTTCAAAAAAATGGCCGGACAAAGATCTTTTCTTTACGGAAGGAAGCATCGAAGGTGGTTCAAGGCCAGGCATGTGGTACTGCGGAGAACGATACGGCCACAATGTCATAAACGATCTCAACAGCGGATGTACTGCATGGATCGATTGGAACATGCTTTTGAATATTGAAGGTGGACCAAACCATGTAAACAACAACTGTGACGCAGCCATTCTTGTGGACACAGAAAAAAAGGAAGTCGTCTATCAGAACTCATATTATTACCTTGGGCATTTTTCAAGATTCATAGAACCTGGTTCATCAAGGCTTGGCTGTGATGTAAATGGTTTCATGACTCCTGCAACTGTAGACGGCCGCATGGGAAACACAATGGAAGCCTGTGCGTTCCGCCGTCCAGACAATAGGATTGCCCTTGTGGTGATGAACAGGACTGAAGCGGACATGCTTTTTGAATTGAAGCTCTGCGATGATATAAAGGACAAAACTGAAGAAAAGGTATACACTTCATGCGTGGATGGTTCGAATGAGGACATTTCATTCGTATGTCCACCAAGAAGCATTCAGACTTATATTATCGAAGCATAAAGAACAGCCGCCGCATTAATGTCTGTTCAGCGGTTTTAATCGCATTGATTTTAAGTGGCGACAAAAAGGGAAAAGGTATGGTTACGCAGAAGGATGTTGCAGAATTGGCAGGAGTTTCATTCATTACGGTTTCTAGAGTGATAAATGGAGAAACGAATGTCAAGGAAGAAACAAGACTTAAAGTTCAAAAAGCAATAAACAAACTTGGATATGCGCCAAGTTTTGCAGGACAGGTCTTGAATTCTGGAAAGTGCAATACCATTGCAATTCTTACACCTATTCCCTTCTATCAGTCCATGAGGACCTTCTACCTCATGCAGCTTATTTCTGGAATTGAAGCCGGCTGCCGAAAGAAAAATCTGGACCTCCTACTGGGTTTTGCTCCGGAAGCCGGTACTGATTCGACTTATGACTACCTCCGTCCATACAGACAGAAAAAAGTTGACGGCATCATTTATGTTGGATTGAAGCAGCTGCCGGAAGAAATGATCCACGAACTTAGGGTGAGGAAACTTCCATGTGTTGTAATCGGCGACCGTCCTGAAAGCAGTTTGATTTCGTGGGTTGATACGGACAACTATGACGCAGGGTACAATACCGTAAGACAGATATGGGATAAGGGACACAGAAGGATTGCCTTTGTTGGTCTTAAGGATGAAATCTACAACGCCAATGTTATAGATCGCGAAAAAGGCTACATCCAGGCCCTGACGGATTTTGGAGCAGACTATAATCCACATGAGTACATCATCCGCACCGATTTTGATTCTCCAGACATACAGAGTGAAGTCAAGGAAAAACTTGAAGGTTTTTCAAAACTTCCTACGGCCATTTTCTGCTGTGCCGATTCCATTGTTCCGGCTGTAGTCAAGGCGATAAAGGAATTGGGAATGAGTGTTCCAGAAGACATAAGCATCGTCGGCTTTGACGGATTCATCAACTCAACATTCTTTGACCTGGACACTGCAACAAATCCACAGCCCCTCAAGGAAATGGGAGAAAAGGCCATGGAAATTCTTGTGAACAAAATCAAGCATCCGTCATCAAAAAAAGAAACTGCGGTTTTAAAAGTTCCATTCCGCCATGGCGAAAGTCTAAGAAAACTTTAACAACGAAATTTTCTGAATCCATGACTATTGAAAAAACTAAATGTGGAAATTATAATTTTTTGAATCAAAATTTGTTCACCTTAGTTTTAGGAATTTAGAAAATGAGAATAAGAGAGTTTTTACAGTCTGATTCAGCAGTTGTTTCGTCTTGGGTTTTAAGCAAAGAAGAATTGTACAGATGGTCGGCAGATATTATCGGTGTGTGGCCTTTGGAAATTGATACACTTTACAGACACTATGAAAAAGGAATGGCTGAAAAATCCATAGTTCCATTGATCGCCCTTGATGACGAAGAAAAAATATTCGGACATTGCTTTCTACGGTTTCCTTCAGAAGATAGAACTTTTGTACGCATCGGATTTGTCATAGTTGATCCAGAGTTCCGCTCAAAGGGTTATGGCAGAAAACTGATTCAGCTTGCGGAAGAATATGCAAAAGAAAAATTCAAGGCAAAAAAATTTTCACTTGGTGTCTATACAAACAATTTGAAGGCCATGAACTGCTATCTTTCAATGAATTTCATTCCTGATGGACGAATTTCCGATTTTGAGTGTCCATGTGGAAAATGGAAAGTTATGGAAATGATTAAGGAAGTTGGCGACAGTGGAATTCTATACCGCAAGGCCACCGCTTGTGACATAGATGAAATTCAGGCTTTTGTAGACAAGGCAAAAACTGTAATGGACCGCCAGGGAATTCCGCAGTGGGATGAAATCTATCCGACGGGTGATGACTTTGCCTTCGATGCTGAAAAAAATGAACTTTATGTTGGAATGGTTGAAGGAAAGGCTGCCGTATGTTTCACCTTGAATAAAAATCAGGATGAGGAATATCTTAAGGCTGAATGGGAAAATTCCGGCGATGATTTTATTGTGATTCACCGTCTTTGCGTAAATCCTGAATTCCAGGGAAAGGGAATTGGAATAAAAACATGCCGCTTCATTGAAGGGCTTGTATGGTGCATGGGAAATTCTTCCATAAAACTTGATGCCTTTACCCAAAATCCCATATCACTTGCCATGTATGAAAAACTTGATTACAGGACAAGAGGCTATGCTGACTGGCGAAAGGGCAGGTTCAAGTTAATGGAGAAGGTTCTTGATTTTTAATTGAATTTTAAATCTTGATTTTTATCATGGACACATTTACAAAGGAACAGCGGCATACAGTCATGTCTCACATCCGCGGAAAGGATACTTCAATAGAAAAAAAGATTCGTTCCGCTTTGCATAGATCAGGCTTTCGGTTTAGAGTGTGTGACCGCCGCTATCCTGGAAGCCCTGATCTCGTCCTTCCAAAATACTATGCTGTGATTTTTATAAACGGATGCTTCTGGCATGCCCACGAAAACTGCCGGTATTACCGTATGCCAAAGTCAAACATTCAGTTCTGGCAGAAAAAATTTACCCGCAACCGCCAGCGTGATGAAGAAATCAAAGAAATCTACAAAGACCGCTGCTGGAGGATCTGCACCGTCTGGGAATGTGCCATCCGCGGAAAAAACTCAAAAGCAAAAATTGAAAAAGTAACGGCCCAGATTATCCAGTGGCTGGAGGAATGCACCGACACGGAGCTGGAAATCAGAGGGTAAATATTTTTCTTGTTTTTAATTACCAATAACACTATAATTAAATCGGTAAAAATGCGTATTTACGCAAAAATTCCGAAAGTGCAGGGTGCGCTACGTTGCGGAGGAACATCCCATGCAATACGACCCCTGCATTAACTTTTTTTACAAGTTTGAGTTTATTTCTCTTTGTTTCGAACCAGATAACAATTCCTTTAATGCATATTCAAGTAGTTGGGAAAAATTTATACCTTCCTTTTCACCTTCTCGTTTTAGATAGGCTGGAATTGTACAATTTGTTTTTACCCTTCTGTTATCTAATTCATTTTTGACTAACTCTGGATATACAGTGATTGCCAATATACAATCACCTTCTTTTGTATTTTCAATATATTGTTTTGGCTCGGGGAGCACTTCTCCATCTTTCTGCATTCCATAAACATGCAACTCCAACACTTTTTTTGCGTTTCTTTTGGCATCATCAATATCAGAACCGTAAGTTACACATCCTGGTAAATCAGGAAAATATACACCGAAACCATTTTCTTCATCAGGTTCACATACAGCAAGATATGTTAATTTGTTCATTTCATTTACCTGCTAATTCATAGCTTTATATATGATAATAAACAGCATATGAATGTCTGTCATATACTGTTTTTTTTCTTCTTTTTTCTCTTATGGAAGTTCAATACCGCTTTGTTTAGCTATGCTCTTTATTGTTCCAATTGGAATATCTTTGCTACCATGCTTTGGAAGGGTAACTCTTCCCGACTTTGTTGGATGTTTTAACTGCACATGAGAACCAACTTGGTCTACGACATACCATCCATCTTTTTTTAGAACATCTTGAAAATTCATTCTTGTGTCCCCGTTAATATTAATCTACTCCTATAAGTCGCCCTCCTTAGGCATCCATGTAAATACATGGTTCATAACACAGGTATGACATACCTATATATGTTAATTAAAATGTACGTACAAAATAGGCGTATGTCAAGAATTATGTTGAAAATTTACATTTTTTCCACTAAAATTCTTACTTGTTAGGAGGTAAGCCAGTACAATGCGTTATTTAGACCTGTTTGCTGGAGCTGGCGGACTCTCAGAAGGATTTATCAAAGCAGGTTTTGAACCAGTTGCCCATGTGGAAATCAGTGAGTCTGCATGTTATTAATTGGAGGCATGAAGATTTATGAGTAAAACTTTATGTGCCATTGATTTCTTTTGCGGTGGCGGCGGAATGACCTGTGGCCTCAGACAAGCTGGTATTAATGTTATTGCTGGTGTAGATTTTGATTCTGCGGCTAAGGAAACATACGAATATAATAATAAAGGTTCTGTTTTTGTAAATGCAGATATAACAAAGTTAGAATCTGAATATTTTGAAAAAGAATTCAACATAAAAAAATATGATGACAACATGATTTTTGTTGGATGCAGTCCTTGCCAGTTTTA
>JAGHUJ010000193.1 GCA_018064905.1 Candidatus Treponema equifaecale | reverse complement strand
AGAGCTATGCTCTTAGGGCGCTTTAGCGCAAAGGATAGAAATTCCTTATCCGCTCAACCGTGCATTTTTAAGGCGGATGCAACTGGGAGTGCAGCACATTTAAATATATCTAAAACTCGAAGTTGGAGGGATATAAGAAATCATTGCCTGCGGAAAATATTTCTGTTGCTAGTAATTGAACTCTAAAAATGTTAAAATCAATGCTATGTCAGAATTATTAGCGCCAGCAGGCAATATTGAAGCTTTGGACGCTGCCATTGGTGAAGGTGCCGATGCAGTTTATCTCGGATTAAAAAGCTTTAACGCAAGATTAAGATCCTCAAATTTCGCATGGAATCAGTTTGAAGGTGCCGTGAATGCACTTCATCGTCAGAACAAAAAAATCTATGTGACTGTAAATACCGTAAGTGAAGAGCGCGATCTTGAAAGACTTTATCGTTTCCTTTCATATTTGAACAAAATCGGTCCGGATGGACTCATCGTTCAGGATCTGGGTGTTATCAGAATGTGCCAGGAATTCTTCCCAAACCTGGAACTTCATGGATCTACTCAGATGAACGTTGAAAGTGCGGCAGGTGTAAACCTCCTGAGCAAAGCCGGACTTAAGCGCGTGGTTGTTGCCCGTGAACTTGGGCTTGAAGAAATCAAATACATCAAGTCTCACACAAACGCTGAACTTGAAATGTTCGTTCATGGTGCTCTTTGTGTAAGTGAAAGCGGTCTCTGTCTTTTCTCCAGCTTCCTTGGTGGAAAATCTGCAAACCGCGGTATGTGTACTCAGGCTTGTCGTCGTTTCTACACTGTTGATGGTGAAAGCGGTGAAAAATCAGGCTACTATTTCTCTCCATGTGACCTGCAGCTTATTGAACAGATTCCAGATCTTATGCAGCTTGGAGTGGAAAGCTTTAAAATTGAAGGCCGAATGAAGAGTGCTGAATATGTAGGCTCTGTTGTTGCGGCATACAGATATCTTATGGACAACTGGGAAAAGGACAGAAAGGGTTCAATTGCAACAGCAAAGCGTCTTCTTTCTACGGACTTTGCCCGGGCAAAAACTTCATACTGGTACAACTTCAAGTCAAATGACGAAGGTGTGGACAAGGCCGGTTCATTGATTTTGAACCCAAATCAGGCAGGTGGTACAGGAATTTACCTCGGTAAAATTTCCAAGATTGAACCTGCTTCTGATGAAGCCAAAGAAAGAGCAAGGGAAGCAGCTGGAAAAGATGCTGATCCAAAAGATTATCAGATTGTAATGGCTCATTTGACTGGCGGAAGCTATGATCCTGATCCGGGCGACTCAATCCGTTTGCACCGTCAGGATGACACTGGCCGTGTAAGCCATAAGGTTCGTACTGTTGTTGATGAAGATGGAAAGCGTTTCATTGATATTCCGTTGGGATTCAGACGTGGAGATTCTGTTTATCTTCTTCAGACAAAGGCTATGTCAAAGCGCTATCCACGTATTTTGCCTGCTGATATCGGCAAGTACAGGCAGCAGCCTGGAGCAGAAGTTCTGCCAATTCTGGATCTTACACCAGTTGAAAAGAACGAACTGAGTTATTTCCCGGAGGGACTTTACATTCAGGTTTCCACAGTTTCTGATTTGTACCAGATTCTTTCCCGAAGTCCAGTTCGTGCCATTCTTGAATACAATTTTGAGACCAAAACGGACCTGCTTCAGAAAAAGGTTTCCCTGCCGCTTTCAAAGAAGCAGATTATCATTTCTCTGGATCCTTACTGTCCTTCTTCTAAGGAGGAGGAGCTGTCAGCCGATTTGGAACAGCTTGTAAACGAAGGCTTCCATACATTCGTCGTAAACAACATGGCTCACATCTCCATGCTTAAGGGCAAAAAAGCCAATATGATTGCAGGTCCATACCTGTATACATTCAACCGTTGGGCTGCCTCATGGTATGAGAATCAGAAGATCGGTGCATTCATCACACCTCTGGAAAATTCCTTTGACAACCTTAAGTCAACCTGGGAACGCAATGTTCGTGACAGAGTTATGGTTACAGCTTATGCATATCCGGCACTGTTCAGAATGAGATTCCGTTTGCCTGAGGACTATGACTTCCTTTACTTTAAGGACAAGGAAGAGACTATGTTCAAGGTGAATTCAAATATTGATGGTACAGTTGTAATGCCTGAGGCTCCGTTCTCTGTTGTGGATAAGGTTGAAATCTTGAACAGTGAAGGCTTTAAGCGCATCCTTCTTGATTTCTCCCGCACAAGAGTAACAAGACAGGAACTTAAGACTGTTACAAATTCAATGGTTAAAAAACAGATGATTCCTGGAACTTCCCGCTTCAACTGGAAGGACGGTTTCTACAGTCTGGAAAAAATCGAAACCTACAAGGCGATGAATGAAAAGGCTGAAGCAGAAAAAGCCGCTGGAATTCGCAGCAACAACCGCGGAAACCAGCGACAGGGAAGAAACTATAATGCTTCCCGTTCTTCAAATGGAAGAAAGGGAAGGGGAAGACGTTAGAAGGTCACTTCACCTCCTGTTCCATCAAAGCCTGCATCACAATCCATAGATAGGCCAGCCGTTGACTGGGCAATATTGTTAAGCTCTGCTTTTTCAGTTGCCTTGTCCGACGGCTGTTTTTTATTCATTGGTGTCTTGAAATCAACGTGTTCAGCAATGAGCATAATCTTGCTGTTGTTTTTTCCGTCTTCAGATTTCCAGCGGTTCTGCTTAAGCCTGCCGATGACTCTTACGCCAAGCCCCTTTGTTCCGTTCTTTGCAATTTTTTCACAGAAGACATCACCCCATGCCTCCACGTCGAAGTAGTTGACTTCCTCCTGAAAATTTCCATCCTGCCCCGGGTAGTATCTGTTGTTTGCCACCTGCAGAAATGCAAATTTTTTTCCAGTGGAAGTTGATTTTAGTTCAGGATTGCGAACTAGCTTTCCTTCAATGATAGCCTGATTCATTGACTGCATATATTACTCCTTGAACAGAATCAATTGTCTGTTCAATAAGTAAGTAAAAAAAAATGTTTAAAACGGGCAAGATTTTTGAAAAAAAATTGAAAAAAATGAAAGAAAATTTAAAAAAAATTGGAGCCTTGAAGAAAAATCTCCAAAATCTCCAATTTATCAACTAAAATCCTTGCAGACCTCTCGGCCATGCTCGAGGTGACATTTTTAAACTTTTGGGACAGCCCCATATAGAATGTTCTGTTACAGCGGAATATTTTTTACAAGCTTAATCATATAAAGCTGAACATACATCAGCAGTGCGTCCGATTCACCAATTTTCTGAAGTCCAGGTGTTTTTACAAGACTTTCTGCCAGACTTGCGATTCGCTCCTGTGTAAATCCATCAGATTTAATTGTTCTGAGAACCTTTCTGATGTAGTCGCGGATAAGGGTGTTCACATCTTCTGTAAGATTTTTTCGTGTTTCCTTGCCCAAAAGCTTGTTCCACTGGTGCTCGTATGAATCAAGTTCTCTGTCCAGAGTTGAGCTTGATGGAACCAGATTCTGCTCAGCACTTCTGGCTGCTTCACGAAGAGCCATTTTTTTAGAAAGATTTGGATTGTTCTTTGCGTAAGAGGCTGTTTCTGCATCTTCCTTGCTTTTTGCATCCTCTTCTTCCCTGTATTTTTCTGCATTTGTCTTAATCTTTTTGTTTCGTTTTGCCTTTGGCGGCTTAAACAGCATTCTGGCAATCCATGAGAAAATCGGCATTGTGTACCAGAAAGGAAGTACAATCTTTGCATCAGTGAGAAGTTCCTGTCTGTTCATAAGAAGAATGTCACTGTATGGAAGAAGCTGTCCGTTCATGAAGAGGCTCACCTTTCCTTCGTCTCCATCTGCAGAATCATAACTGAGCAACGGAAGGAATGAGGCGTTCAGAAGAGCGCTCAAAATTGGTGACTGAACACGAACTTCCCGCTCCAGTCTTGCTTCAAATGCCGCCTGATCCTTCATCTCCGGGAGAATGTCGAACATCTTAAGAACCTGTGTCCAATGAGTTTTGATTGCGTCCTGAACAGAAGTTCTTGCATCTGTACAAAGTCTGAGAATCAGCTGCAGAACCTTGCTTTTGAAGATGAAGTAGCGGGTTTCGTCGTATGTTTTAAAAATGAGAAGCTCCGGAAGTTCCTGAACTCCTGCTTCCTGTGATTTTGCGTGAAGATATTCTTTAAGGTCATCTTCTGTATACTGTCCTAAAAGAGGCACGCCCTTTGAGTCAGCAAAATTTATGATTGTGTCAAAAGTGAAGTAATAAGGCGGTTTTGAAAGAAGATTTTCCAGAACCTTAAGGGCACCTTCCTTCTTCTGTTTTTCCTGTGCCTTGTTCTTGAAATAATTTGCGGCAATTTCTGTAATGTAGATTGCCTGAAGTGTAGAAAGGTCTTCCTGTGTAAGATCCTTGATTTTTTCGTAGTCCTGCTTGATGAAGAAACAAAGCTGGTTCCACAGATAGAATGTATCTGTAGTTGAGCTGAGGGTTTCAAGAGTATGGTCAGAACGGTCCACAAAGGAATTGAAGAAGTTCTTTGCGATCATTTCACGGCCAGGATTTGAAATCGTAACTTTTTTAAGGAAGTAGTCGTGATGTTCGTCCTTGCGGAGCATGTTCTGAATTTTTCCGATGGAATCTTCAATGAGGGTTGTTACCTGAACATTTGACGGAAGGAGAATTGATGGGGAATCATGTGGAAGAATCAGACCATAAAGCGTCTTGTCATTCAATTCCTGATGAACCATGAGCTTTGAGATAAGATCTGCTGCATTTTCCTTTCTGATGAATTCCTTTGGAGAATTTCTAGGCAAATCTGCTTCCGACGGGAATGGAAGACTTGGATTTACTGAAATGTCCTTGTATCGGTCTGAAAAGCGTTCAATATAATAGCCGGCTACTACAATGGCCTGTTTTTCTGCTGAAGTGTTTACAATTACAATTTGTCTTGAATCAACCAGTTTGTCCAATTCTGTCTGCAATGCTGGAACTGGATCATCAAGGTAGCAAACCAAAGAAGGCTGTTCTTCAAGATGGTGCTGAGAATAGCGTTTAAGATAGTCGCAGAATTCAAGATAATCTACGACGGCGCTTTTCTGGCGTGAAGCAAAGAATTTTAATAAAACATTGATATTAGTAGTAGTAGCCATACATTATATTATACATAAGAAATTTTCGATTTTCAATTATATGGTGCTGCTGTAACTCGTAATATGGAATAAAACCTGTAAAAAGAATATTATAGAGACCATAATTTTTTGGAGGCTTAAATGTTAGCTCAGAGAATGTCTAATCTTCATCCTTATGTTCCAGGCGAACAGCCTAAGGACCGCGTATATATTAAGTTGAATGCAAATGAGAATCCATATCCACCTTCACCAAAAGTAATCAAGGCTGTTCGGGCCGCTGTAAAAGCTCATCCTGAAAAGCTTGGACTTTATCCTGATCCAGACTCAAATCAGCTTAAGGCTGCAATTGCGGATATGCTGAACAAATGTGGCGGTGTTCTGTGCAGGGCAAATCTTAAGGGAGGCAAGAAGAACGGAAGCGGTGCTGAAGTTTCTCCAAGTGAAGCTGATAAAATTCCATTTACAGTAACACCGGATATGATTTATGCAGGAAACGGTTCCGATGAAGTTCTGAGCTTTGTTTTTTATGCTTTCTTTGATTCTGACCGTGACCTGGTTCTTCCTGAGCATACTTACAGCTTCTATCCTGTTTATGGCGGATTCTATTCAATTCCTCTCAAAAAGGTTCCTCTGAATTCAGACTGGACAATTGACAAAGAAAAAATGCTGGAAGAAGCAAATGCACAGAATTCAAGCATCATCTTTGCGAATCCAAATGCGCCAACTTCTCTGGGACTTACCAGAAATGAAGTTCGTGAAATGATCAAAAAGGCTCCTGCTGACAGAATTTTTGTTGTGGATGAAGCCTATGTTGATTTTGGTGGTGAAAGCTGTATTCCTTTGCTTGCTGAATTCAAAAATCTCGTAATTGTAAGGACAACTTCAAAATCTCTTTGCGGTGCAGGACAGAGACTTGGTTTCCTTGTGGCAAATCCAGAGCTGGTGAACGCTGTTACAACCGTAAAGAATTCGCTGAACCACTTTCCTATTGATTTTATGGCTCAGACTTGTGGTACTGCTGCCTGTGAAGATGTGGGCTATTATGTAAAATGTGCTCAGAATGTTGCCTTTGAGCGTGATGAATTTGTGGATTTCTTAAGAAACAAGGGCTGGTATGTTCTGGACAGCCAGACTAACTTCATCTTCTGCCGCAAGGACGGTGTTCCGGGTGAAGAGACTTACAGAAAAATCAAGGAAGCTGGCATTCTGGTTCGTCACTTCGCCACACCTGGAATTGAAGAATATCTTAGAATTACTGTGGGAACTCATGAGCAGATGCAGGCCCTCAGAAAAGTTATGGAGAACATATAAGCTTGTCATCTCGAGCTTTGTCGAGAGATCTCTCCACTGCGGTCGAGATGACATTTTTTTACTGGCCCGTTGACATTTTTTTTCTGGGGCGTTGACATTTTTTTACTGGCCCGGTGACATTTTTTTACTGGCCCGGTGACATTTTTTTCGGCTTGTTGACATTTTTTAGGAGGAAATATGAAATTTTTAGTTTTGTCTGACATTCACGGAGATTTGAACAATATTGAAAAGTTGGATCCCCAGTTCAAGGAAGCTGATGCAGTTCTCTTTGGGGGAGACTTTGCTCTTTTTGAACATGAGGAAACCGGGAAGCCGGTTCTGGACGCACTTCTTAAAAAGCATGAGAATATTTTTTCTGTTCTCGGAAACTGTGACAATCCTGATTTTATCGGGGACATTGAGAGTGCTGATGTAAGTGTTCAGGGCTATCTTACATTCCATGAAGGAATTGCAATTTGTGGTGCAGGCGGCGGAACAAAATTTACAGGAACTACGCCAAATGAACGCGAAGAAGATGAAATTCTTTCTGATTTTGATGTGGTTGAGAATTCTTCTGAAGAATGCGCTGATGAAAATGGCCACTGGTCTAACCTGGTTCTGATCATGCATAACCCTCCAAAAGAAACCAAATGTGATGCCCTTCCAAACGGAATCCATGTTGGAAGTGAAAAGCTTCGCGCATATATTGAAAAGCGTGCTCCTTTCCTTGTTGTAACAGGACATATTCATGAAGGAACTGGAATCGATGAAATTGGCGGAACAACTGTAATCAATCCAGGAAGCCTGGCAGAAGGCAAATATGGATGGGTTGAAGCTGATAAAAATTCTGATGGTATCTGGAAGGTTTCAAAGGCTGAGCTCAGAAACCTTTAATGGTTCAGTCTGGAACTGCGGCCGAATCAGAAGAAGCTGTTCTGTCAGCTTCTTGAATTAGAGATTTTGGAGATTTTTATAACGAAAAGTCTCCAAAATTATGTAAATCATTTGAAAACCCTTGCAAACGGTTGCAAACTTTACTGTAAAAATTTATATTACTTGTAAAGGGGTTTAATTGTCATGAAATTAAAAGCTTTTGCATTGTCATTGCTTATTTGTGGTGCAGCTTCGGTTTATGCTGAATCTGCTGTTGAAGTAGTAACTAAGTACAAGAACCTTGCAGTTCCTCCATACAGTACAGGAACTCTCTATCTGGATTCTGTTAGTCCAAGCGGACAGGTTACTGAACACAGAGAGCTCAAGCAGTATGGAAAAATCTTCCGTACCAGTGAAATCAATGTAGTATTCGAATTCACCACACCAAAATCAATCAAGGACACTCGTATTCTTCAGTCAGAAAAAATCGGTAAGACTGATGACAATTTTGTTTATACTCCTGATTTGCGTCAGGTTCGCCGTCTTCCAGTTGCAGAAAGAAACAAGTCTGTAGTTGGAACTGAGCTTACATATGGTGATATGCGTATTCGTGACGTTGAAGATGACCGCCATGAAATGATGGACGAAAACGCAACAATCACAGTTGAAAGCACAACTTACAAGGCATATAAAATTCGTTCAACTCCAGTAAAGAAGAGTGAAGTTGACCACTCAATGCGCATCACATGGTTTGATAAAGAAACTTATCTTCCTGTTCGCGTTGAATACTATGACAAAAAAGACAAGACAAAGCTCACACGCTCAATCAGCATTGAAAAAATCGAACATGTAAAAGGTACAACAGGCAATGACTATGTTCTTCGCCGCCTTTGCTGGGCTAAGAATGAAATCAACGGACGCAGAACCCGCGTTTACGTTAAGGACTTCTTGTTCGACGCACAGAATGTAACAGATTCATACTTCACACAGAACTGGCTCAAAACTGGCCGTGCAAAGTAATCTGTTCTAAGTTTAAGCAATAATTCAAAGGGGGCTGTCCTGGAAGTTATCTGAACTTTTAAGGTCAGCTCCTTTTTTATTGTCTTTTTTCTCATAAACCAAGTCATTTTTCGTCATGTTATTTTAAGAATAATCTGTTATATTGTAGACTGATAAACTATTAGAGGTAAAAAAATGGAAAAAAATCACAACAGAGGTACATTCTCTGGACAGCTGGGCTTTATCATGGCTGCTGCCGGAAGTGCCGTAGGACTTGGAAACATCTGGCGCTTCCCTTATCTTGCTGCAAAAGACGGCGGCGGAATCTTCATCCTTTGCTATTTGATTCTGGCCGTGTCATTTGGTTTCGCGCTTCTTACAACTGAAATTGCAATCGGACGCAAAACACGTCAGAGTCCGCTTACAGCATACAAGCAGATTCATCCAAAGTTTGGAATCATCGGTATCTTTGCCTGTCTGGTTCCTACAATCATTTTGCCATATTACTGCTCAATCGGTGGTTGGGTTCTCAAATATCTTTCACTTTATATCACCGGAAATGGAAGCGCCGCAGTTGCAGACGGATATTTTGGCGGTTACATTACCAGTGTTTCAGGTCCACTTATCTGGATGCTGGTTTTCTTTGCTTTTACTGCTGGTGTAGTTCTTTTTGGTGTAGAAAAGGGAATTGAAAAATCCAGCAAGGTTCTCATGCCTATTCTGGTGGTTCTCATCATTGGAATTTCAATTTTCTCACTTACTTTGACAAATACAGATAGCAATGGTGTTACAAGAACTGGTCTGGACGGACTTAAGGTTTATCTGATTCCTAATTTTGAAGGAATGACCTTCAAGAAGCTTCTGGTTGTAATCATGGATGCCCTTGGACAGCTCTTCTTCTCAATCAGTGTTGCAATGGGAATTATGGTTGCCTATGGTTCTTATGCAAAGAAAGAAACAAATCTGATGAAGTCAATCAACCATATCGAAGTTTTTGATACAGCCGTAGTTCTTCTTGCCGGACTTATGATCGTTCCAGCAATCTTCACATTTATGGGTTCTGAAGGAATGTCTGCTGGTCCTGGACTTCTTTTTGTTTCATTGCCAAAGGTTTTCAATGCAATGGGTTTCCTTGGAAATATTCTGGGACCTGTGTTTTTCCTTATCGTGGCTTTTGCTGCAATTACTTCTGCAATTTCTGTAATGGAAGCGATCGTTTCCAGCGTTATGGATTATTTCCATTTTGATAGAAAGAAAAGTTCAATTCTGGTTGCTGCCTATACTTTGATTGGCGGAATCATCGTTTGTCTTGGTTACAACAAGCTTTATTTTGAAGTTAAGCTGCCAAACGGAAGCGTTGCTCAGATTCTGGATATTCTGGATTACATCAGCAACAACTGCTTCATGCCTCTGGTTGCCTTCCTTACAAGTATTCTCATTGGTTGGGTTGTTGGACCAAAATATATTATTGATGAAGTTTCAGTTGATGGAAAATTCCCTAGAAAAATTCTGTACATTGTGATGATTAAGTTCGTTGCACCAATCATGCTTCTGGCACTTTTGCTTCAGTCTGTGGGCTTGTTCTAAAAAACTGAATATAAAAAAAATGAAGAATGACGGGGAATTTCCTGTTGATTTATGGAAATTCTCTGTTAAAATGAAAAAGTATTTTTATAAAAATTTGTGAGGCTTTGCTCTATGTTTAAAAAATTCCTTGTGACTGCACTTGTTTTTGTGGCATCTTTGGGACTGTTTGCAGAGGAATGGTATGTTTGTGCTGGTTCCTTCAAGAATCAGAATAACTCCAAGAATCGTTGTCAGGTATTGGACGAAAAAGGTTTTCCTACATTTGAAGGTGTGGTGAAGACTAGTGATTCTTCCAGTTTGTACCGTGTTTTCATTGACAAAGCTTTTAAAACAGAGGCTCTTGCTGTTGCCTACAAGAATTCAATTGTAAAGAATTCAGATGTTTCAAAAATCGACAAGGCAAATCTCTGGTGTGTTCGCTATGATGGCCCAAAGAACAAATATGTTTTTGTTAAGAATGGAAAAAATACTGGTGCTGTAAAGGAAATCATCAAGGAAGTTCCTGTAATTAAGGAAGTTATCAAAGAGGTTCCTGTAGAAAAAATCGTTGAGGTTGTTAAAGAAGTTCCAGTAGTAAAGGAAGTTGAAGTAATCAAGGAAGTTCCAGTTGAAAAGATTGTTGAAGTGGTAAAGGAAGTTCCTGTAGAAAAAATCGTTGAAGTTGTGAAGGAAGTTCAGGTTCCAGCTCCTGCCTTGCTGGTTGAGCCAGAAACACCTGCAGAAGAACCACAGACAGAAGAAACTGCACCAGCAGCAGAAGAGCCTGCTCCAGAAGCTGAGACTCCAGCAGAACCGGAAGCTCCGGCTGAGGAAGCCCCTGCAGAAGTTGAGCAGCCTGCAGAAATTCCTGCCGAAGTTGAGGCACCTGTTGAAGAAACACCTGCAGAACCAGAACCTGCTCCATCTCCAGTGGAAGATATGAACGTTGAAGTTTCAAACAAAAGCCTTCTTGTTAAGGATGCCGATACTGGTGTTCCTGTTGCCGGTGCCACTGTCAATATGGACGACGGTAAATGGGTTCTTACAACTGATGAAAGCGGAACAATTAGTTTGCCTGCAAAAATCAAGAAAGGAAACCATCAGCTTTTGATTACACATGATGACTATGTTACAACTGAACAGCTCCTTGAAATTTCAAAGAAGGGCGAAATCGTTTCTGGTAACCAGATTTCTGTTCCACGAAAAGTAGAATATGAACGAATCAAAATCGTTTTGGACTGGGGAACATACCCTCAGGATCTTGATGCAAACATTGTGACTGAAGGTAAGCGGGTTTACTACAAGGAACAGGATGTTGCCGGAATCCGTCTTGACCGTGATGACAAGGACAGTTACGGTCCTGAAACTATCACTCTTGAAAATATGGATCCTTCAAAAAAATACTCATATTATGTAACTGACTATTCAGATGAAGGAAATGTTTTCACAAACTATCTTTCAAAATCAAATGCAAAAGTAACTGTTTACAAGAACAACGATTTCTACAGATCATTTGTGTTCGATCATCCGACAAACGGTGTGACCTGGCATGTTTTTGATGTTGTTGAGAACGGAATTGTTGAAGTGAACGAAATCACTACTGATCTTCTTGTTGACATTGTAAATAAAGAAACAGCAGTGGATGCAAAATAATCCGAAATTTTTAATGCTGAAAAAAATCGAACACGATCAGAAGTCTGGTCGTGTTTTTTTTATTCGTTTTTATTACACTTTGAACAGTGGCAGTCAGAATCTGAGCAACCGGGACATTTTCCCCGGCTCTTTATGACTGACCGCAGTGCAAAAAGTATAATTACCGCCACAATTCCAAGAAGAATAAAGTCTATCGCCTTCATAAATTTCAAAAAAATTAAAAAATCAATTTTCCGATTGTAAATACTGCAAAGCTACAGATCCATGCTACGGCACATTGAACAAACACAATGCTCAGTGACCATTTAAATCCAAGTTCCCGCCGGATTGCACCAATTGAAGCTACGCAAGGAGTGTAGAGCAGACTGAACACCAGCATTGCTGCAGCGGAAAGTGGTGAAAGAATTGTGGTTATTCCCTGTGCAAAAAGAATTTCCATTGTGGAAACAACGCTTTCCTTGGCGATGAATCCGCTTACAAGTGAAGTGCAGATTCTCCAGTCTCCAAGACCAATTGGTTTGAAAAGCGGTTCAAGGAAGCCTGCAATTATTGCAAGTATGCTCTGTGAAGAATCCTCAACCAAATTCAGCCTAACATCAAAGCTTTGAAGGAACCATACAAGAATTGTGGCAATCAGGATTATGCTGAAGGCCTTCTGAAGAAAGTCCTTGGCCTTTTCCCAAAGCAGTTGAAGCACGTTCTTGAGCATCGGAAGCCTGTAGTTTGGAAGTTCCATTACAAAAGGAACGGCCTCTCCTTTGAACAAGGTCTTTCTGTAGAGAAATGCCATTAAAATTCCCACCAGAATTCCTGTGATGTAAAGGCCTGTCATCAGAAGTCCGCCGTATTTTGGAAAAAATGCGCTTACAAAAAATGCATAGATAGGAAGCTTTGCCGTGCAGGACATAAATGGAGTAAGAAGAATAGTCATACGGCGGTCCCTTTCACTTGGCAGGGTTCTTGTGGACATTACTGCTGGAACCGTGCAGCCAAATCCAATCAGAAGGGGAACAATGCTTCTTCCTGAAAGACCGATTTTTCTAAGAAGCTTATCCATAAAAAAGGCAACTCTTGCAATGTAGCCGCTGTCTTCCAGAATGGAAAGAAAGAAGAACAGTGTGACGATGATTGGAAGAAAGCTCAGAACTCCGCCGACACCTTCAAAAATGCCGTTTATTATGAGCCCGTGTATTGCTTCGTTTACGCCAGCCTTTGTAAGACCTGTATCAATAAGGGTGGTGAGGCTTTCAATTCCTCCTTCCAGCAGCTCCTGCAGAAAAAGTCCGATTACATTGAAGGTAAGGAAAAATACTGTCATCATTATGGCTATAAAAGCCGGAATTGCAGTGTATTTTCCAGTGAGAAATTTGTCTATTTTTTCGCTGCGTCTTCTTTCCCGGCTTTGGCCTGGCCGCACTGTGGTTTTGTCGCATACCTTGAAGATGTATGAGAAGCGCATATCAGCAATTGCAACGCTTCTGTCCAGACCTCGCTCCTTTTCCATCTGGCTGATGATGTGCTCCAGAGCTTCCTCTTCGTTCTGTTCAAGCTTAAGTTTTTTTAGAATTCTGGAATCCCCTTCCACAACTTTGCTGGCAACAAATCTTACCGGAAGCTTTTCTCTTTCCGCGTGATCCTGAATGAGATGAATTACAGCGTGAAGACAGCGGTGAACGGCTCCATTATGGTCGTTTTCATCACAGAAATCCTGACGCAATGGTTTTTCCTGATAGCGGGCAATATGGATAGCGTGCTTGATAAGTTCCTCAATGCCCTGATTTTTTGCTGCAGAAATCGGTACGACAGGAACTCCAAGCAGCTGTTCCATTTCATTTACGTCGATTGAGCCACCGTTTCCTGTAAGTTCGTCCATCATGTTCAGTGCGATTACCATTGGAATGTTCATTTCAAGAAGCTGCATGGTGAGGTACAGGTTTCGCTGAATATTTGTGGCATCAACGATGTTTATGATTGCCTTTGGTTTGTCATGGAGAACAAAATTTCGTGAGACGATTTCCTCGCTGGTATAAGGGGACATTGAATAAATTCCAGGAAGGTCTGTGATCAGAGTTTCCGGATGACCTTTGATAGAGCCGTCCTTTCTGTCCACAGTAACTCCCGGAAAATTCCCTACGTGCTGGTTTGAACCTGTAAGCTGGTTGAAAAGTGTTGTCTTTCCGCAATTTTGATTTCCAACCAGAGCAAAAGTAAGCGTTGTTTCAGGGGGAAGCGGATTTTCGTCTGCTTTTGAATGAAATTTTCCTTCTTCACCGAGTCCCGGATGGTCTGTCTTTGTTTTTTTTATCTGCTGAAGTGAAGTATTGTCTTCTTTTGATTCGATTTTTTCTATTGTAATGTTCTGGGCGTCTGCAATTCTGAGAGTAAGCTCGTAGCCGTGAAGCTGAACTTCAATCGGATCACCCATTGGTGCAAGCTTTATTACCTTGACCTCAACCCCAGGGAGAAGTCCCATATCCAGAAAGTGCTGTCTTAAAGCTGCCTCTCCTTTAATTTCCAGAATTTTTCCAGACTGGCCTGGTTTTAAATTGTTGAGTGTCATTTATTTTCCTGTTGTGGACTTATCTTGTCTGAACGAATCTGAAGCCAAGATAGTTGTAGCATTCGTTTGGGTCATAGCTGTAGCGGTCACCGGCACACATGAAAGGAGTGTATTCGCTCCAGCTGCCGCCTCGGCTTACTCTCTCGCTGCCTGATTCAAGTCCTGTGGAACGCTGGCCCGGTTCTGTGTCCAGATAGCGGTAGTTCCAGTCCCATACAAATTCATTTACGTTTCCGTTCATGTCAAAAAGTCCGGCTCCATTTGGATTTCCTGTGCCTGGACTTGGTGGTGCGTTGTCTGCAAATGGTGTTCCTGCTGTTCCAACCCGCATTGTGCCTTTTGCGTTGAAGGCCGACCAGCTTACTTCCTCTTCTGGAATGGTCTCGTCATTTTCACCTTTTGCGTTTACCTGACCGCTGACCAGTCCTCCGCTCTGGAATCCTGATTTTGTCTTTCTTGCGGCATATTCCCATTCACTTTCTGTTGGCAGCCTAAAGCCGTCTGAATTGAAGTTACAGGTGCTGAGATCCCATTTTGAAGTGTCTGTGGCATCCTTTAAGATTTCGCCCTTGTAGGTGTAGCAGGGAGTGAGACCGTGGATTTCTGAAAGGGCGTTGCACCATGTGGCAGCATCGTACCAGGAAATCATTGTTACCGGCTGATCTTTTTCTGCTGTTGGTTCTGCTCCACGCTTTCCTCTGGAGCCTTCCTGTCCCGGATTTATGAATTTGTAGCCCAGAGCTTCTGCAATTACTCTGGTTTCAAACCAAAGCTCGTATGTGGTTTCGTAGCGGTTTATTGAAAAAGGAGTGATCCATCTCTTTGCTGTGTGGGATTGGCTTCCGTCACCGATTTCGTAGATGTCGTATTCTGCACCTGGTTGTGGTCCAAGTCGGACGAGGGAAATGGAATTGAAAATATCGTTCTTTGATTTTTGTGAAAATGCTGGCAGAAGAATGGCTGATACGGCAAGCAGTGTGATTATATGTCTTTTCATGTTAAACCTCCTGTTTACTTTTTTCTTCGGAAACGCTTTCTTTCCAGCTTCTTTTTCTTTTTGTTCAGCATGTACGAAAGAATCAGATAGGTTGTGGTGGAAATTACGCAGAGTCCCGAAACACAGATGAGACCGATCCAAGAGACTGCCTCGCCCCATGGAAGACGGATGTTCATTCCCCAGAAACTGGCGATAAAGCTCATCATAGCTAAAACAATGGAAATGTCAGTAAGTTTCTTCATTACCATGTTCATATTGTTGGAAATTACGCTGGCAAAGGCATCCATTGTGCCCGCTGTGATGGTGCTGTAGGTGTCGGCCATTTCCATAGCCTGTCGGTTGTCTACTTCCACGTCGTCCAGCCATTCCTGATCGTCTTCGTCCAGTTTGAGAATTTTTGTACGGCGAACTTTTTCAAGCAGAAGCTGATTTGCCTTAAGTGAAGTTGTGAAGTAAGTGAGGGATTTTTCAAGGCTTAAAAGCTGAATCAGTTCGGAATTTTCGATGGATTCCTGAAGTTCACGCTGGATGGAATTGATTCTGCGGTTGATTTCCTTAAGGTAGCGCAGAAACATTATGTCTGCTCTGGCCATGATTCGGATTATGAAGGCCGGAAAGTCATTCAGTGTAAGGTCTTTTATTCGGTTGGCACTGAGGTCACGGAGAACTTCGCAGCCAGTCCAGCAGATTGTGATGATTTTGTCTGGAAAAATTACGGCACCTACAGGAGCTGTTGTGTAGCCCGGCTCAACATTGGGTGTAAAAACTGGAAGTCGAACAATGGCAAGGTTGTAATCGTCAAAAGGCTCGATGCGTGAAAGTTCATCGGGGTCGATTACATCCATGAGAAGGTCCGGATCCAAGTTGTATTCTTCTTGAAGCTGTTTGATTTCTGCCTGAGTAACATTTCTTACGTCAATCCAGACTCTCTGAGATGATTCAATTTCTTCTTTGTTGATTTTTACAAGGGAACCTTCGTCCTGAACCCAATACTTAATCATAGAAATAGAATACCACAATTGCAGCAAAGATTGAAGATAAATAGGAAAAAAGGCTGAAAATCTCCAAAATCTCTATTTTAATTTTCAGACAGAAAATTTTTTTTAAGAATTTTTCATTTTTTTTGAAATTTATTGCCGAAACTGAACCTTTTTTTTCACTTATAAGGTGAGGGTGGAAGAGGAGATTTGTTTTGGAGATTTGTATGAATCATTTTTTTAAGCGAGTGACGGCTCTGTTTTTATGGATCTGGTGCTATTCTGGCTGGGCTTTTTCTCAGGAAAGCTATGAGTTTGTGAACAAGGACATCAATGAAATTCTGTATGCGGTTTCTCTTGCGAAGAATTTTTCAATTGCAGCTGATGATACGGTCTGGGGAAACGGTGACTTTAGGTTTGTTGGTGAGGACTTTGATGAGGCCTTTGATGCATTTTTGCTGAAGAACCGGCTTTATGTGCAGAAATCCGAAAAAGGATGGCTGGTTTCAAAAATCCGCTTCAGAAGAATTTTGGAAAAATCTGAGGATTATGAGAAAAAAACAGAATACGGAAATGAAGCGGTCACAGAAAGTGAAAAAATAGAAGAAAGTGGAATCCTGAAATTTTCACTGGATGCCTGCGATGTGACGCCTGCCCGGTTGTTTGAATGTGTTTCTTCTGAAACTGGACGTTGCATTACCTGGGATTCCTTGCCTTCTGTAAAAATAAGCGTTCACACAGGAAACTGCACTCTGGACGAAATGGTGGAGAAAATTGCTGAGGCTTGTGGCGGATATGATTGCAGGTCTGAAAAAAATGGCTTTCACGTGAGCAGGGCAGGAATTATGGAAAATGGTGGCGGAAACGGACGGTGT
>JAGHUJ010000144.1 GCA_018064905.1 Candidatus Treponema equifaecale | reverse complement strand
TCATTGTAATACAAAGAATTATAGATTACAAACAAGCACGACAACGATTGTGCTTGTCGACTTCGCTCGAAATGACAAATCGTTACTTATTAGACATCCCCATTTTTTTGTACTGTATGAAATTTGCACAAAAAAACGGCTGCTTCAGAAAGAAGCAGCCGTTCTCATTTTTTTTGCTTTTTATTTCAACTTATTTTGTGAAAGCAATTACTTTGTTCATCAAGTCTTTTCCGTAAACATCTGAGAACATATCAAGAACGCCCTGTGTAGCTTTCTTGAATTCGTTCAAATCAGGAGTTGTAACAGTCATACCTTCTTTCTTAAGGTTAGCAACGAGGCTGTCTGTCTGTTCCTTTACGATAGAACGGTTTTTGTCCTGAGCCTTGATTGCAGCTTCCTGAACGATTTTCTTTTCAGCAGCTGAAAGCTTGTTCCAAACGTCCTTTTTGATTACCAATGGCATTGCATCGTAGCTGTGGTTTGTTACAGCAAGGAACTTCTGAACCTGATAGAGCTTGTTGTTGTAGATTACAGGGATTGGGTTTTCCTGTGAATCAAATTTTCCTGATTTGAGAGCTGCTGGGAGTTCAGAGAAAGCGAGTGGTTCTGGACGAGCACCAAGAGCAGTCATTGTTTCCATTACGATCTGGTTAGCAGGTGTACGGATTTTGAGCCCCTTCATATCTGCAACTTTGTTTACAGCTTTTCCAGTTGTTGTTACACAGCGGAAACCGTTGTCATAGTGAGCCAATACAACGATGTTAGAAGCTTCAAGATCCTTGTTAACACCCTTTACGATGTCTGAATCCATGAATTTCCATGCTTTTGCGAAGTCTGTGAAGAGGAATGGAAGAGCAGAAACACCAACGTTTGTTGCGTAAACACCAAAGTTACCAGCTGAAGAAACTGTCATATCAACTGCACCCTTGTTGATGATGCTTTCGATAAGATCTGTGTCGCTGGCTTTCATGCCGATTGTGCCGAGTTTTGAAGAATCATAAAGTTCAACTTTGATAGAACCTTTTGAGTTCTTTTCAACTTCTGATTTGAAAAGTTCAGAAGCTACTGCACGTGGGTCACTAGCACCTGTTGAGTAACCCAATTTGATTGTTGTAGCTGAGAATCCAGAAGCAAGTACAGCTGCTGAAAGCACTACAGAAAGAATTGTCTTCTTCATATTTTAATCTCCTTATTTTGGCTGCTAAATACAACCATAAAATTCCGAAAACACTGGACACCGCTGATTTCAACGACGTCCATAGAAAATTATAACACGAGTTTTTTGATTTGACGAATTTTATTACAAAAATTTATTTATCTGATGAAAGGCACATTTCAACTGCAGTGTCGTATGGAAGAGGTTTTCCCCAGACAAAGCCCTGAACAAAGTCACACTTGTGCTCCTTTAAAAGTGCCAGCTGGTTCTCAGATTCAACACCTTCAGAGATTACTTCACAGTTCATGATATGGCCCATGTAAATCACGGAGTCAACAAGATCCCGGTTGCGCTGATTGTTTTCAATGTCATCGATGAGGCTCTTGTCAATTTTAAGCAGGTTGATCGGAAGATTCATCACCTGGGCAATTGAAGTGTAGCCAGTACCAAAATCATCCAGGGCAATCTGAACACCGCGCTTTCTCAGCTGATTAATGTTGCTGATTGTATTCTGCATGGATTCAGACAAAGAATATTCTGTAATTTCAATTTCCAAACAATCCGGCGGAAACTGTGTTGCATCAATGATTTTTTCAATTTTCTGAGCAAAGTCGATTTTTGAGATATTTTTTGCAGAAACATTGATTGAAATCGTAATTTTTTCTTTGAGCTGATCCAGAACCGGCTTGAATTCCTTCATTGCACGCATAAGAACGTAGTCATCAATATCCAGAATCAAATTTGACTTTTCAGCAACCGGAATATAGAATGCCGGGCTTACAATAGTTCCATCCGGTTTTTTACAGCGAATCAAAGTTTCAAAACCGCGGAGCTTCTTTGTGGCAATTTCAAACTGTGGCTGGTAAACAAGATAGAAATAATCGTTCTTAAGACTTTCGATGATGAGTTTTTCGGCTTCAAGGCGATTGTCCTGTTCCTGCTGCATCTTTTCATCATAAACGAACACGCTCTGTGATGAACTTCTTCTGGCAAGAGACAAGGCAAGATCAGAATTGTTGAAAATTTTGTTGTAGCTCTCATCTTCACCAGAAAATTTTGCAATACCACAAGCCAGCAAAGGATAGCAGCTGCATTCAGAATTTCCGGAAGATGAAAGATTCTTTGGAATTACCACTTCAACATTCAGTTCGCTGACAATTTTTTCAACGAGTTCAGAAGGATTTTTTTGGCCTGGAAATATGATTATGAAATTTGAACCAACGATTCTGTAGAGTATTGCGGAAGAATCAATGCTGGAAGACAATTTTTCTGAAACTATTTTAAGAATATAGTCGCCGGCCTTAAGTCCGTAGGCATCTGCAATTTTTGCGAAATTTTTGATGGCAATATTTGCAAGATAGAAAGGAGTTCTGTTTGCGACATAGGCTTCAGCATCCTCAATGAATTTTCTGCGGTTCTGAAGGCCTGTAATCAAATCGGTAATGCTGTTTTCTGCCTGCTTTCTGTAGAATCTGGCCAGAACTCCAACTGTAAAAACTGAAATAATAGAAGAAAAAAGTCCCGGAATTCCATTTAAAGTGTGGGTCAAAAGCATTGTAGCGATATTCTGAAGCATGACCAGAAACATGGTAATATCTGCAAGAATCCTACCTTTTTTGTAATCAATGAACACCATCAAAAAGCAGGAAAGAATACAAACCGACTGAATTGTTCCCTGAAAACTTGCGGTTGGAAGCATGAGCGTATCAGAAATTCTAAGCACAGTCCAGGTTTTTCCGATGTAATTGATCAAAAACAAAAGTGACAAATTGATAAAAACACAGACAAGCAGCATAACCACTTTTCTAAAACTTGTCTTCATGAAACCCTCCCAAAATTGTATAAAAATACAAAAGTCCTACACTTTAATTTTAATTCAACATTTATGGAAAATCAAATTGAAGTTCAACGACAGACAAAATCTACCAGACTTTTATCAAAAGAAGATTTCCTTCCTTTACTTTTACTGTGGCAGTTTTTCCAGGAAGAACCTCGTTGCTTACACCGTACTGATAAGTTACGTTGATTTCACCTTCTTTCAGATTGTAGAGGGCATTTTTTATTTCGATTCCACGGGCTTTTCCAGAAATGTTGAGAAGTGAAAAATATGAATAGTTGTCGGTAATTTCAGCAGGATCGCTACCAACGATTTCCATTTCTGAATATTCGTCCACCATTACGGCCTTTGCACCTTCATGATGGCATTTTAAAAGCATTGAAAGGTTTCCCAGAGAATGGTCCAGGCGGTTTCCCAACATTCCGATGAACAAAAAATTTCTGTAACCGCGGCTGAGGGCTGTTTTAAGTGCATAAACTGAATCCGTGTCGTCTTTTTCGTGAGGCAGAACGATTGTTTCTATTGGAAGGTGTGGATTTTCGTGAGAGTCAAAGTCACCAATGATGAGATTTGGAGTGATTTGAAGCGGTTCAAGGTGGTTCAGGCCGCCGTCACAAACTATATAGAAATCATCTGGCTGCAAGAAACCTTTGATTTTTTCATAGTTTGAAATTTGGGCGGCACCGATTATTACACAGCGGTTCATTTTTAGTTTGAAGGAGCCACTGTGCTGTCTGTTGATTCTGCAGCAGCTGGAGTTTCTTCTGGTTTCTTTTCTTTTTTGGCAAAGAAAGATTTTTTTGGCTTGTTCTGCTTTGAAGCATCCTTCTTGATTTTAAAGTCGAAAAGAGTTTTAGAATTATCTGTGGTTTCGACAGGCTCAACCACCGCATTTCCAGACTTGTCTGCTGTTTCAGAAGCTTTCTGTACTTCCTTTGATGGCTTTTCCTTTTTTTCTGACTTTTTCTTTCGGCCAAGTCCAAGAGTGAATGGAAGCATTACAACGGCACCTGCAGCAAAAGAAATGATTACAGTTGCGAAGACTGGAACTTGTTCAAGCTGCTTAAAAAGGAAATTTATGTCGCATTTGTTGTCCATGTTGATTCCGGCAAAGACGGTTACGATTATGAGCAAAATGATTGTTCCGATTAATTTTAATGGCATATTGGCCTCCTATTTGACGAGGTTTCTGAAAAAGTCCTGTTTTTGTCACCTCGACCGTAGTGGAGAGGTCTACAAGCCATTGTAATATGACAAATTAAAGATTTCTCGACTTCGCTCGAAATGACATTTTTAAAACTTTTTCAGTTACCTTTTACTAAATTAGTTCACCTTTAAATGTATTTATAGATTCGCAAGCGAATCTTGACAAGTTTTCTTTCGAAAACTTGCCTTTTAAATCAATTCACCTTTAAATGTATTTCCATTCAAACCTGTAAGTTTTACTTTTACGAAGGTTCCTATGAGCTTCTTTTCGCCGGCGAAGGCTACTCTTTCGTTTTGTTCGGTTTTGCCTAGAAGTTCGTTTTCGTTGTTGCGGGAAACTATGTCGGCAAGAACTTCTATTGTTTCACCGATTCTTTTCTGCATTACTTCAGTTGTGTGCTTTGACTGCAGATCGATTACCTTTGCCAGACGGGCTTTTTTAACTTCAATGTCTATCTGATCAGGGTATTTTGCAGCTGGTGTTCCTTCACGAGGATTATAATAGTACATGAATGATGATTCAAACTTGATTTCGTCCATCATTGTGAGAATATCGTTGAACTGTTCTTCTGTTTCTCCAGGGAAACCGACCATTAAGTCTGTAACAAGCTGAACATCCGGCATGGCTGAACGAAGTTTTTTTGTAAGCTCAATGAATTCTTCTCTTGTGTTCTTTCGGTTCATTCTGCGGAGGATTTCTGAGTTTCCGTGCTGTGCTGCAATGTGGAAGCCGTGACAAACATGCGGATTTCTCTTGATTACTTCAATAAGCTCATCTGAAAAATCGTTTGGATTGCTGGACTCAAAACGAATCCATTTTATAGAAGATTTGGTTTCATCAATGTGCTGGCAGATTTTTTCAAGAAGCTGAGGGAATGTGGTTCCGTCCTCACCCTTGTATGCATTTACATTCTGCCCAAGCAATGTGATTTCCTTTACATTTGCTTTTGTGAGGAAGTCAATTTCTGCAAGAATCTGATCTACGCGGCGGCTTGTTTCACGACCACGAACATATGGAACGATACAGTATGTACAGAAATTGTTGCAGCCGTGCATGATTGGTACAAATGTGGAGAAGGCACCCTGTTCGTAGGAATTTTCAGCAAATGTATAGACTTCTTCATCCTTGATTTTAAAGCCTTTGCCACCGTTCTCAATGTTCTGAATGATCTCACCGAATTTATATTTTCCAAAAGTTCCCACAACGTAATCAATCTGTGGATAATCATCCTGAATTGTGTCCAGAGTTCTCTGAGCCATGCAGCCCATTAAAACCAGATTCAGCGGAACTGCACCATTCTTTTTGGCAAATTCAGCAGCGTATTTCATGTCCTCAAGCCGAAGCTTTGTGTGAGGATTCAGCATTCGAACCTTTTTTACGCCTGCAAAATATCCAAGGCGACCAAGAATTCTCTGCTCTGCTGAACCACGAACTGAACAAGTGTTGATTACAACAATGTTTGCTTCTTCTGGATGTTCGGCCTTTGTCCAGCCCCGGCTAATCATAAGCTGTTCAACTGCGGCACTTTCCGCAATGTTCATTTCACAGCCATAAGTTTCAAAAAAATATGTCATTTTGCTTCCTCTAAGGTGGTTTCGACGGGCTCAACCACCGCATTTCTTGAGTTCAACCACCGCTAAACTCATTTTGCTTCCTTCTCGTAGTTTTCCAAAAATTTGTGGACTGGCTCGTACCAGTTTTCTGATTTTTCACCTTCTTTTAAATAATTTTCGAAGGCGGTTCTAATATGATCCTTTACCTGAAAAGCTTCAACTTCACTAAAACCTTCTGGCTTGTTGAACATATCATCTATGAATTTTCGCGCGTCTTCAACAGAAAACAAATCCCCAAAATTGGCTGTAACCATGTACAAAGCCGCCGGAATACAGTTTACGCTGTGCTGCTTTACATATAATACCGTTTCTGCAATTTCAACTGCACCATCATAAAGTTCCATGGACCAGTTTTTGATTTCTGCTTCTGAAAAATCTTCTTCAGCAAAAGTTCGTCGATAAAAACCAAAGGCCAAAGCAACAGTTGCAATGTGAAGCGACGGAACACAAAGAAAATGTGGATCCAGCGCGTGAATCTGGCGAAATTCCAGCATGTCCTTATATTTTGGACGGTCAGTGGTGGTCAAACGAAAGTGGTAGATTTGCCCCGCAGCTATATAAAGTCTTCTGAAAATTCTCATCCATTTTTTGCACAGAAGTGAAGCATGCCAGCAGCCGAATTTTGAAATCAGCATTGTAAGTGGACGAACCCACAGGTTAATGAAGTCCAGATAGATTCTCACCTTGCTTGGAGTAAATGGAATTTTCTGATCCAGCGGATGGTCCACATGCACTATAGGAATGTGGATGATGTGAAGCTTTTCAAAAAATTGAAGGAAGAAGAATTCCTTGATGATTACAGCAAAAGTCCGGAAATTTGTAAAAATCGATCTTGGATTAATGCAGACTCCAGGATAGGCAAGAAGAGGATTAAAAGATTTTAATGTCTTGTTGTCAAAATATCTTACTTTCAAAGATTTCTCCACTTGTTTTGAAATGTCGAGGTTGTCCAATAAGTATGATTTGCGGTGGTTGAGGCTCTCGAAACCACCACATATAGTGTAGCAGTCATTTCGACAAGCTCAATGAGCGCTACACTCATTACTT
>JAGHUJ010000204.1 GCA_018064905.1 Candidatus Treponema equifaecale | reverse complement strand
TCCAGTTCAGGGCTGGCGTAGTTTTTTGGAAGTACGCCTTTTAAGCTTTTGTTGTCGGCTTCTATGGCGATCATGGCTTTATCCAGGATTGTTCCGATTTCCGGTGTGTGTGCTGATTTTTCAACTTCTGACCAGCGGGCTTCTGGCGGAACAAAGAAAATGCTTTCTGCTTCGTATGCATCTGGGTCATCTTCGAATCCGTCACCTTCGGCAACAAGTTCGGCGTATTTCTTTTCAAAGGCAGTTGAAATGTATTTTAAGAAGATAAGTCCTGTAAAGATTTTTCGGTAATCTGCAGCTGGAATGTGTCCCCAAAGCTCACATGCTGCATCCCAAATCTGCTGTTCAAAGCCAAGGGTGGCTGATGATGATTTAGGTGATTTTGATTTGGCCATGATAGATTTCCTTGATTATCAGATAATAAACGCAGCTAAAACCCGCTGCAGAATTTCTTCAGTCTGCTGAGGGCATCTTCTACAACGGTTTTAGATGTGGCAAGATTCATGCGCACAAAGCTTTCCCCACCCTTTCCGTACTGATTTCCTTCGCTTAAAACAAGACCTGTTTCACTTCGTAATTTTTCTGCAAAGTCATTGCCGTCCAGCCCTGTTTTTGAAACATCCAGCCAGACAAGATAAGTTGCGTCAGATTTGATTGCCTTTATGCATGGAATTTCACTTTCCACAAATTTTTCCACCAGTCTGCGGTTTTGCCACACATATTCCCGCAGTTCTTCCAGCCAATCCTTGCCCTTTGAAAAAGCACTGACCACAGCCTGAACTGCAAAGGCATTTGGTTCACCACATTCATCAGTGTTCAATCCACGCCAAACCTTGTGACGCAGATTTTCATTCGGCACAACCACAGCTGCAGTTCCAAGACCAGCAAGGTTAAAGGTCTTTGTTGGAGCTACGGCCATAATACAATTGTTTCTGCAGGTTTCATTCACGCTGGCAAATGGAACATACAGTTTGCCTGGTTCTGTTATGTCACAATGAATTTCATCACTGAGCACAACTACATTGTTTTTTGCACACAACTCTCCGATTCTTGCCAATTCAGCTTTCTGCCAGATTTTTCCAACAGGATTCTGGGGATTGCACAAAATCATCAGTGAAGTCTGTTTGTTCTGCAGTTTTTCTTCCAGATCCTCAAAATCAATTTCGTAGCTTTCACCACTATATTTCAGCTGGCATTCTACCGGATTTCTTCCGTTGTTTAAGATTGAATTGTAAAAAATATTGTAGGTCGGTGTCAGAAGAAGGACATTTTCACCAGGTGTGGTTATTTTTCTGACAGTGCTTGAAATTGTCGGAACCACGCCTGTAGAAAATACAAGCCATTCCGGTGAAATTTCAAAATTGTAACGATTTTTCCACCAGTTGCAGTAGGCCTGTTCCCATGCTCCATTAGTTTCCGCATAACCATAGGCACCAAGCTGTGCACGCTCCATGACGGCAGCTTTAATTTCAGGCGCAGTATCAAAATCCATGTCTGCAACCCAAAGCGGAAGTTCATTTTCAGCCACATTCCATTTCATTGAATTGATGCTGCGTCTGTCCACAATCTGGTCAAAGTTGTATTTCATTTTAGCTTCCGTTTATTGAAGGATGTTTTTATCTGTGATTTCTCTTGTTGTTTTTCCGATTTTGCTGCAAATAATCTGGTTTTTTGAAGGATCGATTTTTGTTTCGTCCAGCAGCAGTTCACCAATCTCATCAGCTTTGATTTTTCCTGAAATTGGATTTTTTATGCTGCGAATTTTTCCATGGGTATCGGCATCAATATTTGAGCAGTATTCAAAGGCCAGATCTGTATTCAGCAAGGTGCAGCTTTCCAGTTTGAGTCCGTCGATGTAGCAGAAGCCTTGATTGCTTTCAATTGTACAGTTCACAAAACGAAGACTCTTTGAATTCCAGCCCAGATATTCGCCAATAATTACAGAGTCGTAAACTGTAACATTCTCGCACTTCATATTGCTTGAATTCATTGCGAAATAATCACCCTTTGCCTGAACATTTTTAAGCAGAACGCCGTCACAAGTCCACAAAGTTTCTGCAGCATCTGTAAAAATCACATCTTCCAGAACTACATTTTTGCAGCGACGGAATTCTTTTGGAGCATCAATCTGAACACCTTTAAATTCAACATCATTCGTGTACCAGATTCCTGATTTTCCAAGCTCAAAAAACACAGAATTCCGAACCTTCACATTGTTTGAGTGCCAAAGTGGATATTTGTAGCGAAATGAACTTCCTGAAACTTCCACCGATTCTGAATGTTTAAGCGGAGATTCACCGTCTTCAAAAATTGAACTGGTAATTTTTACGTCTTTTACCTGAAAAAGCGCTCTTTCCCCAGTAAGTGTCTGTTCAGAAATTTCCTGCATCAGCTTTAGTCCTTATTTTTTAAAAGCCATGAATTCATCGTCAATTTCTTCATTTGAAGAATCTGACACTTCAAAGAATCTGCCTGTTGAATTTTTCATGGAATTTCCTGAAAGAGCACTGTATTCCGGAAATTTTTCTGCAATTTTTGAGATTTCCTGAGCTGCGATTTTTGAATATGCGTTTGCTCCGTCTGGCCTCAAATGGCTATTGTCGGATTTTCCTTCTGGAAAATTCTCGTAAAGTCCTGCGTCAAAGTTCATGTAGAAACGGCGGCTGGCTTCTTCGCCCTGCTTTTGAAGGAATTCCATTGTAAGTGCATTCATGTCGATGCAAGGAATCTTTTCTTCTGTCGCCACTTCAATGATTGCTTCCGGATACTCACCGTGGGAATTCTGGATTTTTCCATCTTCAAACATTCTGCGGGCCATTGGAGTCATAAGAACGGGCTTCACGCCTTTTGCTTGCAGTGAACGAACAAAATATGCAAGATTCTTTCTAAAAGCGCCGCCTTTTTCTGGACTTGTGTATCTGGTCTCGTCATTCTGCTTTTCGTCATTATGTCCAAACTGAATCAAGGCAAAGTCACCTTCTGAAGCTTCACCCATAACAAGGTCAAATCGTCCTTCATCAATAAATGACTTTGTGCTGCGACCATTTCGTGCAAAGTTGAGCCAGTCCCAGTCTTCTGGAAAAAAACGTCTCAATTCCTGAACCCAACCAGTCTGTGGATATGTTGAAAAATCATTGTACTGCATGATGCTGTCACCAAGACAAAGAATGCGCATAAAACACCTCTATAATTGGGGATGTCCAATAAGTATGATTTGCGGTGGTTGAGGCTCTCGAAACCACCACATATAGTGTAGCAGTCATTTCGACAAGCTCAATGAGCGCTACACTCATTACTT
>JAGHUJ010000160.1 GCA_018064905.1 Candidatus Treponema equifaecale | reverse complement strand
GCCTGTGAGTGCAAGCAATGATGCAAACAGAATTGAAAAAAGTAGTGTAAATTGCCTTTTCATGTTGTTCTCCATATCATCTTCTATTTTAATCTAAATATTGTGAGGTTGGAAGAGGAAGAAAGGAAATTGATTTTTCCTTTAGCGAGGCAAATATTTTTGTCTTTATGAATTCAGCATCCTTTTCTTTTTCTGGTGCAATCTGAATTGAAATTTCCTTAACCAAGTAAAATTTATATAGGAAAGGCTGAATTAATGAAACTGGTGTAGCAATCATTACTAGAGGTCTGTCCCCGGGTGAACTTCTCAAATTGCAAAAAAAAATGCCCTCCGGATTTGTTCCAGAGGGCTTTGAACTTTTAATATTCGATTCTTTTTTTTTAATTATTGGGTAATTTTTGTGATGGGACTAGTACCAGTTCTGAGGTAACTAATCAAACTATCAAGGGAGGTAAAAGCTTCTTCATCTCCATCCTTCCATTGTGTGTAATCCAGATTGATATTATGTATATTTGTGCAATTCGTAAATGCTCCGTTATTGATTCTTGTGAGAGTAGCCGGAAATTGTACATCAGTGAGAGCGGTATTAGAGAATACACTTTCTGGAAGTGTTTGAATTTTAGTCTCTGAAAGATCAGCGTTTTTAAGTGTACTTGCACGGTAGAAACAGCTCTTACCGATTGTTGAAACTCTTGCTGGAAGTTTTACTTTTTCTAAGTATAAGGTTTGGTTGAATGCATAATCGGATATGATGATTAAGTTTTCAAGTTCTTCCAGATTAATATCTTGCAATTTAATGCCACGGAAAGCATTTTCAGCAATTGATTCAACGCTTGTAGGTAAAATTGCCTTTTTGATTATAAGCTTTGATTCACCATCTTGATCAATTGCGAAGTTGAATGTTGTAATGGCAGTACATTTTGAATAATCAAGGATGAACTTAGGATTTGCAGAACCTTCTATTTTGAATGCATTTACAAGTTCCTGATTTACAGTTGCTATGTTAGTGTTATCAAATTCTTCAAATTGCAAAGTTGCATGAACGTTTGGTCTAGCAGCAAGATAGGTGGATATAATACCTTCATTGAATTTTTCTGGTGTTATTTGTTGGAATACTTTGTCAAAGAAGTGTGTGGTATTTTCCAGAACGGTTTGAGAAAGTACATCCGGTTCAATTCCTTCATAGTTTTTAAAATCAACGTCGGTATATTTATTCCATGATTCCTTGTCTTCAAATACCAGTGTGTTTGCAGTCAGACCTGTGCATCCGCTAAAGGCATTTTCTACAATCATGTCTACGGATTTTGGAATCACTATGCCATACAGAGTGTCTATATCTTGAAACCAATTGCTGTCAATGTATTCAACTGCCTCTGGGAGCACCAGTTTTGAAGCGTAAATTTTTTGTTCTTGTGAAAAAAGCATGTCAAAATTATCCAATTCTGGACTATTTGTAAAGTCAAGAACGTATTTGCGCTTAGATGCTGCAGGATCACTTGGATTAACGCCTATGACAGTCTTAATTTGAAGAAGAGAATCGTCAGATTCTTCTGTGTATTCATAGTCTACAAAATAAATTGTCGGAGTAACTGCTTCTGGCAGTGTGTCAATGATTTCTTTGGCAGCCACTAAATCAGCCGTAGATGATACGTGGAATTCCGTTGCATAAGTTCCGTCGACAGGGAGTGTGATTTCTCCACTGGTTGTTCTTCCAGATGTAATATGGACTGCTTCTGTTTTTCTATACAGAATCTTTGTTCTTGCAAGGTTATAGACTTTTACTGAATAGATGTATGAGCCTGTTGCAAGGGAATTGACGGTCACTGTTTCCTCTTTTGAATTTCCAAGGGAAATAGAATCCGTTTCCTTGGCTTTCTGAGTCATTGCCATGTCTGTATACAGGTCAAAATCAAGCCAAGCGGCCTCTGTTTTGCTGAAAAGTCTGCTTGCACTGAATTTGATTGAGAGGGTTCCGTTGTTTCCAGATGCGACTGAATATTCTTCCAAGGTGAAGGCAAGTTCAGTAGGTGCAAGTGCAGAAAGACGCTTTGTAAGGGTTCCGCGGAAAATTGTGGTCTCGGAAGTAACTGCCAGCATCTCAAAATTAAAGTCTGAAGAAAGCATGGCATCTGTAACTTCAATTATCCATGAAATACTTCCGGATGCAAATTCTGCCGGAGTAAAAGTCTTCTGGCTGACTAGGGTTCCTCCCTGGGAAACTGTAACTGAAATATGACTGAAGCTGTTCAATGTCACTTCCGGGAAAAGGGTTCTTGTGGAAGCGGCATTCTTGATGTTTACCGCAACAAGGCGGCTTTCGTTGTCTGCGCTTTCACTTCCAAAATTAGAACATGATGCAAAAAGCGCAATGAAAGCAAAGGATATTATTGTAAGAATTCTACTGATGTTTTTCATGTGCTACTCCTGAACTGAAACTTTTCTAAAGGCACGGACTTTGTATTTGAGCGTATCTTTGTCCGTCTGATAGGCTTGAGAAACATCGCTCTTGTATACAACAAAACGCATGAATTTGTATTTGCCGTTTTCCTCAAAAATAGATGCCGTCATAAATTCATCATAGGTGTCAAAATCACTGGCATTTGCAGTGAAAGCCGCCTTTATGGATTCCGATGATGCACTGTATTTTGCAAAGGCAGAAATCATTTCGTCAATTGCAGGCATGTACCATCCATTCTGATAGACTGAATTCAAAAGAAATTCAGTACCATATCTGTGTGCCCAATAAAAGCCAGGGTACTTGTCCTTGCGTACAGGAACCTCTGGATCTTCAGCGCATATGACTTCATATACATTGCTTGCGTCACCGGTCAATCCGCCTGAAAAATCACCGTATACAAAATCTGATAAATCTGGATTTAAATTTGTGCATTCAATCATGAGGGATGGAAAATTCACAGGAACATCATCCTGACTGATTTTGTTTAACCAAGGATATTCCTCACTTGATCCAATGAGTCCCAATACCTTGGCGTAGTTTTCTTCAGTGCCTTGGTTTTCAACCTGGTAGATGAGTCCTACTGTCCTTATGCCACTTGTCTCGTCATATTCAGAAGTGACGGTCTTGTTTTCAAGAAGAAGCTTGCCGACGTGTTCTTCCTTGAAAGAAAAGCATACATCCTGGCTTGCGGAGTAGATTTTTCCTTCTGCATTTTTTGCCATGAGGGTGATGCTGTGCTTTCCTACAAGGCTTTCATTTGTATATGTATTTCCTGTTGCTTCTGTCCTGCTGTCCTTGATTCCATCTACAAACCAATTGTATTCAGAAAATCCTTCGGCGGTGGTAAGGGTTCTTCCGTCTTCACTTGCCGTGAGGGTAAAGGCTTCTTCGTATGGCTTGAATTCAATTGTAATGGTCATGGTGCAGTCAATGCCTGCTGGTTCTTCTGGTGTAGGCTCTGGTTCTGGTTCTGGTCCCGGAATTGGATCTGGGTTTGTTCCCGGATTTGGATCTGGGTCTTCGCCTGGTATCGGGTCTAAATCAGGCTTATGATCTTCACTGCCGTACAGCTTTATCTTGAGCTTTACGTTGGTGGTCTTGCCGGCTTCTACCGTACATTGAGAAGTTCCCTTTCCGATGGAATTTCCTGCAAGGTCAAAGCATTCGATTTTAATGACATAGTTGCCTATGAGAATCTGCTCGAATACAATGGTTTCACCGGATTTTCCGCTTTTTGAAAGAAGTTCAGTTTCCTTGATGTCGCAAAGAGAAACCTTGAAGTTGATGTCTGATATGTCGCGTGTTGGGGTACCTGGAAGTACAATGGTAAGGTCGCCTTTGTCTTCTGCCGCCATCGATGAACAGCCTGTGAATGCAAGCAATGATGCAAACAGAATTGAAAAAAGTAGTGTAAATTGCTTTTTCATGTAGTTCTCCATATCATCTTCTATTTTAATCTAAATATTGTGAGGTT
>JAGHUJ010000032.1 GCA_018064905.1 Candidatus Treponema equifaecale | reverse complement strand
TTACAGACCAGATTAACGCAAAATTCGGTACAAGTCTTACATACAAAAACGGAATCATGCTGGGAGACAGTGCTCAGGACATAATCGCTGGAGAAGCCTTTGGGTGTAAAACTGTTGCCTGTCGTGGTGGAATGGGGAACAGAGAAAAACTTCTTGAACAGAATGCAGACTTTTGCTTCAGTGTGGCAAGTGAGATTGAAAAATTCATTGACGTGCTTTCAAAAGAAAATCTTTCACAGGAAGAAACCGCTTCCATTCAGAATTATGCCATGCTCAAGGAAGTTCCAATCGTAATGGACGAAGGCTCAGACTTTATCTGCAATTACATCAAGGAGCACAACTGCAAGTCAATTTTTGAAATCGGAACTGCCATCGGCTTTTCTACAGTAAAATTCGCAAAACTTGCAGACGACATAAAAGTCACAACCATCGAAATCGACAAAGAACGCTTTGAAGCCGCCCAGAAAAATATCGAAGAATCTGGTTGCAAGGATAGGATTACAAGCCTTTTTGGAGACGCTCTTGAGGCCCAGATAGACACAAAATTCGACCTGATTTTCATTGATGCAGCAAAGGCACAGTACATAAAATTCTTTGAAAAATACAAGTCAAACCTTACGGAAAATGGCGTTTTTATCAGCGACAACCTGAGTTTTCACGGCATGGTGGAAGATTTAAGCCTGACACACAATTACAGCACCATCAAACTGGTAAAAAAAATCCGAAAATACATCGACTTCCTCAAAAACAATGAAGAATTTCAGACAGAATTCTTCAAACTGGGAGACGGAATCGCAGTAAGCAAAAGAAAATAAAATGACTTTCACAAACAAACAGCTTTTCACTCTCATAATTCCTCTTATGGTTGAAACCATCCTGAATTCCCTTATGGGAACTGCCGATGCAATCATGGTAACAACTGCTGGAAATGAAGCTATTTCTGCAGTTTCCCTTGTAGATTCAATAAATGTTCTTGTAGTGAATGTTTTTGCAGCAATGGCAACTGGTGGTGCAATTTTAACCAGCCAGTTTTTGGGAAGACAGGACTACAAAAATGCCTGCCATACTGCAAAACAGTTGATTTTAAGCATTACCTTTATTTCAGTGCTTGGAACCTTATTCTGCCTTGCTTTCAGAAAACCAATGCTCCGTATTTTGTTCGGTTCTCTGGATCCTGTAATTATGGAAAACTGCCTTGTCTATTTTTTCATAACGGCACTTTCTTTTCCATTTATAGCACTTTACAACGGTTCAGCGGCAATTTTCCGTTCTGATAAAAATTCCAGGCTTCCAATGACCATTTCCACAATTTCAAACATCATAAATGTAGCTGGAAATGCAATCCTGATTTTCGTGTTCAAAATGGGAGTTATGGGAGCTGCATTAAGTACGCTTCTTTCTAGAATTTTCAGTGCTGTCACAATTTTGATTTTTTTACGGACAACAAAACAGCAAATTCAGATAAAAAGTTATCTTTCAATTCGACCAGATTTTAAGGCAATTTCTAAAATTTTCAGAATCGGCATTCCAACAGGAATTGAAAACGGAATGTTCCAGTTCGGAAAGCTGGCAATTCAGTCCTCGGTTTCTCTGCTTACAGCCAGTCAGATTGCCGCAAATGCAATGGTAGCAAGCCTTGAAAGCTTTTCCTGCCAGGCGGCAATCGGAATAGGGCTAGGAATTATGACTGTAATTGGCCAGTGCATTGGTGCTGGTGACAGTGAAGGGGCAGTTAAATACATCAAAAAGCTCACATTCTGGGCCTTTCTGGCACTTTTTATTTCTTCAGTAATAGTCTCGGGAATTGTTTTTCCTGTCACATATTTTTCAAAAATGGAACAGACCGCCGCCCAACTGACAATTTTTCTCACAATAGCAGTCCACATAGTAAAACCTTTCGCCTGGTGCTGGAGCTTCATTCCGGCCTACGGACTTCGTGCAGCAGGTGACGTAAAATTCTGCATGAGCGTAAGCATTGTGACTATGTTCACCCTCCGTGTTGCAATTGCTGTAGTTTTAATCAGAATGTTCGGTTTTGGACCGGAGGCTGTATGGATCGCCATGGCAACTGACTGGTCCGTTCGTTCAATAATCTTTGCCATAAGGTTCCGCACAAGAAAATGGCTCAGGCATCAGTTGTTGTAGAGATTTTCCCCAACCAATTCAAAAAAAATTCAAAAAATGCTATAATATGACGCTATGTTAAACTCAAAAAGATTCCAGCAGTCGGATTTTTGGGCTGATTTTAAGTGCGCCCACGGCTGGTCCAAGATAACTGAAACCTACAACGATTCACAAAAAGTAAATATACTGGTCAGAACCTTTCGGGCAGGGTTCGTAAATGCTTCCATTGCTTACGTTCCACTGGCTCCAGAATATATTCCTTCATCTTCAGTTCCAGGCTTTGAGATTCAGGCTCAGGACGAAGTAAACTACATCAAGTCTCTGGGAGAATTTGCTTCACAGGTTAAAAAAAGTCTTCCAAAAAACACCCTTTGCCTTCGCTTTGACATTCCTCTTGATATTCCAACAGTTGAAATTCGTGACGACTATGTTTCAAGAGTTCCAGAACTTGCTTCAAGTGCCAAGGTAAACATCAAAAAAACAAGCGTAGACATTCAGCCGCCAGACAGTACCTTCATTGATTTAACAAGATCAACAGATGAAATCATGGCTGCAATGAAAAACAAGTGGCGTTACAATGTCCGTTATGCTGCAAAGCATGGAGTAGAAGTTAGGGCAATAACGGCAAATTCTCCAGATTTTCAGAAAGATCTGGATTCCTTCTACGAACTGTACAAAACCACAGCTGCCAGAGACGGAATCGGCCTTCATCCAAAATCATATTACGAAGATTTGTTGAAAAGAGGTGCTTTGGTTTCGACAAGCTCAACCGCCGCGAATTCAGGCTCAACTGTCGCAAATTCAGGCTCAACCGTCGCAACTGAATCAAACTCAACTACAAATGATTCTCTCGTAACTTTATACATTGCCAGTCATGAAGGCGAAGATTTGGCTGCCATCATCACACTTTTCCAGAAGGATGAAGCAATTTATCTTTACGGCTGCTCTGGAAACAACAAGCGTAATTTAATGCCTGCATATCTGGTTCAATGGACAGCAATTCAGGATGCTAAAAATTTCGGGTCAAAAATCTATGACTTCTACGGAATTCCTCCAACGGGAGACGAAGGTCATCCAATGCACGGACTTTACCTCTTCAAAACAGGTTTTGGAGGACCAGAAGTTCACAGACCTGGAAGCTTTGACATTCCGTTAAGCTGGCTGTACAAGCCCTACACAATGGCAGAAAATTTCCGTGCTTTCTGGCATAAAAAAGTAATGAAAAAAATCAGAGGACGATAGGGGACACACGTGAATTTAGAAGCATTCGTTTTGGGCTGCGGCGGAATGATGCCATTGCCATACAGACATTTGACATCAGTTTTATTGCGCCGTGAAGGTGACCTTTTTCTCTTTGACTGCGGTGAGGGAACTCAGGTTTCACTAAAAAGGCTGAACCTCAAGTGGAAAAAAATCGACGCAATTTTCATTTCCCACACTCACGCTGACCATGTTACAGGTCTTCCAGGAATCCTCATGCTCTCAGCACAGGTTGACCGCACAGAACCTCTCTACATCTACGGACCGCCAAAAATCGCAGAATACATTGAATCCAGCAGAAGAGTTCTGGACATGTACATAAACTATCCAATCGTTGTAAAGGAAATCACAGCTCCTTGTGTGGTTCATCAGGGGCCAGATTTTTACATCCGAGCATTTCCATTGCAGCACACAAAAACCTGTGTAGGCTACACTTTGGAAGAAATGGACAGGCCTGGTGAATTCAATCTTGAAAAAGCCAGAGCTTTAGGTATTCCAATGGGTCCACTTTTTGGAAAACTTCAGAAAGGGCAGGAAATCACTCTTGAAGACGGAAGAACAGTCAGTCCTTCAGATGTAATGGGTGAAAAACGAAGCGGAAGAAAATTCAGTTTTGTAACAGATACACAATACATTCCCTCAATCGCAAAGGAAGTTCAGGGCTCAGATCTTTTGATTTGTGAAGGAATGTTTGCTGACGACTGTGCAGATCAGGCCAAGGAAAAGAAGCACATGACCAGCCGGCAGGCAGCAACAATTGCAAGGGATTCAAATTCTTCAAGAATGGCAATGATTCACTACAGTCCTCGCTACACTGACAGAGATCTGGATCTTCTGCTAAAGCAGGCTCAGGAAGTTTACCCAAAAGCTGAACTCACAAGGGACAGAATGATTTTTGACATTCCTTATGTTGATTAAAGTTTTGCAGAATTTCTATATATGTCCGTAAAAATTGAAGGCTTCACAAAAAGGTACAAGGATTTTCTCGCAGTTGAAGACTTTTCCATGGAATGCAGGGAAGGTCAGATTACAGGAATTCTTGGACCAAATGGAGCTGGAAAAACCACAATTTTAAAAGCAATTTGTGGAAGGCATTTTGCAACAAGCGGCACTGTAATTGTGAATGAAACGGAAGCTGAAGAAGAAATTGAAGATGTCAGAAACAGCACCGGTTTTGTGATGGAAGAACCAGATTTGCCCGGAGAATACACAGTTCAGGAATATCTTCAGACAGTTCTTTCCCTTCATAATTCAGAAAAAGTTACCGGCGACTATGTAAAAAATCTTTTCGAAAAGCTTTCATTAGACGAGCTTAAATCAAAAAAAATCAAAAAGCTTTCAAAAGGGCAGAAACAGCGGGTGAATTTTGCTCAGGCACTTATTTATAACCCAAAGGTTTTGGTTTTGGATGAACCAGCCACAGGTCTTGATCCTGCACAAATTCTCACAATGCGAAAACTGGTTCAATCATTAAAACAAAATCATACAATTCTGATTTCCACCCATCTAATGCAGGAAGTTGAGGCTCTCTGCGACTACATCTATATAATGAATCACGGTAGATGTGTGGCAAAAGGCACAAAAGAGCAGATAATCCTCACAACAAATGCAATAAATCTGGAAGAAGCTTTCTTCAAATTGACGGCAGGTACAAATGAATAAAATTAAGCCACTTTACAAAGCCTGCATGAACTCCTACTTAATGGATCCGCTTTTTTACTGCAGTTCAATTCTCACAGTTTTGTTCTGTACTTTCAGATTTTTCTTTGGCTCTAAATTTTTTGTGATGGGAATTGGTTCCACAGATTTAAGACCTTTTTTTAATTCATTTCCATATATTAGCATAATCACAGTACCGCTTTTGGTATTAAGATTAAACCGCTGGATTTCAGACGACTCACTGCCACTAAGCCCATTTTCCAGATTCTGCTCATTACTGCTTTCTTCCTGGACAAGTTTTGCTTTGCCGCTGTTTTTGAGCCTTACAGTTCCAGCATGTATTTCAATTTTTGGAGATGTGGATTCAGGACAGCTTGCAGCAGGAATTTTTGGAATATTGCTATACGGATTTTGCGCCTTAAGTCTGGTTCTTCTGCTGTTCACAGCTTTTAAAGGAAATGCCACTTTACCACTTTTGATTTCTGCAATTTTTCTTGCAATTGTGAACTTCATTCATCTTCTGCCGCTGTATATGCAATCTGGCTCAATACTCACTTTTTTTGGACAGAATCTGAGCTTTGCATGGCATTTTGATTCATTCTCCAAAGGAATTTTCGACTCCAGAGACATTTTCTATTATCTGGTTCTCTCGTTTATTTTCATTCTTCTTGCAATTTATTTTGAATACAAACGCACAGAACGAAAAGTGAATTCAAAAACAGTCATTTTGCTTTCCTTAATTTTGATTTTCTGCTCGTTTAGTGTAAAGAATCTTTATTTTCGTCTTGATTCATCCTCATCAAAACAGTTTACGGTTTCTTCCACAACAAAGGAACTTCTTGCAAACCTGAACCAGCAGCTTAGGATAACTTATTTCCGTTCAAAAGAATTGAAGAACCTGTATCCACAGACTTCTGATGTGTATGAATATCTGGTTGATTTTTCTTCAGTCAGCAAAAATGTTTCTCTCACATTGCAGAATGCCGATTCAGAAAAACTCAAAGCTTTAGGTATTCAGGGACAGCAGATTAAGTCACAGACAGGCACAAAAACTGAATATGTCACAGTTTTCTCTGCAATATATCTGCAATATGGTGAAAAAAGCTCCATAATTCCATTTGTGCTTTCAACACAGACTTTGGAATATGATCTGGCCCAAAGACTTCAGCAGCTGATTACAGAAAAAGAACGAAATGTCTATCTGCTTTGTGGAAATGGCCGGGAAATTTCAGAATCCTACGCTTTTGTTGAACCATGGCTTGCTTCCCGTGGTTTTAAGGCAATTGTACTTGATGATTTTTCGACTGACACAGCTCTAAAAAATCTAACTTCTCAGGATTCCCTTGCAATTTTTGGCTCAATGAATCTTAATACAGAACAAGTTCAGTTGATTTCTCAGGCAATTTCAAAGGGAACAAAGGCCTTCATCTGTACGAGCCAGTACACAACGGATATTGAAAACGAATGGAAGGTTTCAAAAAACGAAAACGACAATCTTCTCAGATATTTGAATTCAAAAGGATTTGCCCTTGAAAGCGGAATGGTGGAAGACCTTGCCTGCTATCCTCTTACAATGGAAAGCGGTGAAGGAAGTTCTGCTGAATTTGCCACAATGAACTATCCTTTATGGCTTGTGATTCATGATTCAGAGGCAAAGCAGGGGATTACAGTATTCTGGGCAAGTCCAATTTCCCTTTACAACAATGCTCAGCCGCTTTTAAAAACATCAAAATATGCATGGCTCCAAAATCCGGCTCAGGACAACAAAAAGGATGTGTTCCTGACTAATCCATTTCTTCTGCCAAAATCAGCCAAAGAAAACGGAAGTCCAACCGCACAGTACATTGTTGGTGCAAAAAATGAAAACATTGTGTTCATTTCCGACCAGTTTTTCCTTTCTTCAATGATGACAGGTTTTATTTCCGGTGAAACTTCTGGAGATTTCAGAAACTATGATTTCTTTGTGAACCAGCTTTTAAAGCTTCGGGGTGAAGAAAAACTGGCAGAACTTATGGAAAAATCCCAGCCACAGACAACGCTTTATAAAATCACAGATTCACAGGATTTTGAAGAAAAACGAATCGAAACCATATTTATAAATTTCACATTTGCTCCGCTGATTTTACTTCTTCTGTGGATTTTGTACCGAAAAAAGAAAAGAAATGCGCTAATTGAGAAAAAAGATGCGCTAATTGAGAAAAAAGATGCGCTGGTTGAGCCTGTCGAAACCACCGCAAAAAGAGACAATTAAATGAAAAACAAAGACCTTAACAGACTTCTTTTTAAAATTCTCATAGCTTCAATTTTTCTTTTTATTGTTTCAATAATTTTCTCAAACCAAAGGCAGTCTGTTCAAAAATCAAAGACAACTGCACTGTTGAATCCAAAATACAAAGCTGAGATCAACTCAATCCAGATTAAAAATAGAGATTCTGAAATTGAAATTCAAAAAAAGGGAAACCTGTGGATTTTAACAAAAAATGAAACAACCGTTCTTGCCGATGAAAAAATCCTCACTTCGCTTTTGGAAAATTTAAGCAAAGTAAGGACAATATACGAAATCCACAATCAAAAAAGCCCAGAATATTCAGATAAAACACAAATCATAGTTAAAAACAATAACAATATGTCTACAAAACTAGACTTTTATTCAGAAAATTCACTTCTAAACCGCATAGAATTTGAATTTTCAAATCAATTTTACGAAACCAGAAACGATTTTTCTCAGTTTCTAACAACCGACATAAACTACTGGTCCAAGGCAGAATTGCTTTCAGAAATCCAAAATCCAGTCAGCTTCACTTTAAAAGCACAAAACAAACAAATCAAAAAAAATGAATCTTCTCCAGACTTCTTTAAAATAAAGCAGGATTTGTCATCATTAAGACACGGTTCAATCAAGCTGGAAGCTTCAACCAAAAAACCTGACTTTTCAATAACTTCAGAAAACGGAAACGGAAGATTGCTTACACTTTTTTTCACAAAATTAACAGAAGACGAATATCTCTGCACAACTTCAATAATCCCGTCTCCAGCCGATCCAACAGAAACAGCCTTTGCCCTGCATTCAATCAACAAATCAGCAGAAATCAGCAACTGGACAGTTAACAGAATATTGGAATTGTTTAATAATTGAATTAAAATATTAAGCATACTTCTATTTAGAGTTTCTGGAAAACATAGAAAAAAGTTCCCAAGAGGTTTTATGAAAAAAGTTAATTCATTTCACATCATAAAATTCCTGTTCGTGGTTTTTCCATTAATATTTACAGCCTGTGAAAATTTTCTGAACGGAAGCCTTCTTAAAGATGAAATCGATGCATCGGTTGAATATAATAATGCAAAATCTACCACTGTAACAGTTTCGGCACGACCAGAAACCCTGGCTCAGATAGTACCAAATGTTGGCGACTATCCTTACAAAAAAGGTGATCCTATAACCTTGCGTTTCATTGCTTCTGACGGTTACATGTTTAAATATTGGGGTGCAAATCCTGAAAATCTCATTCACTTTGATGATAAAAATGAAATCAATACAGTTGCAAAACTTACAGAATATGCAGATAAAGTGAATATTTATCCTGTTTGTGTAAAAAGACCGGAAGTAATTTCCTTTGAACCAAGAAATTCAGATGGTGTCCACTATAAAAACTCTCATATCAAAATTGAATTTGATCAGGAGCTTTCAGAAGAAAATGATTTTTCACAGATAGCTATAACCATGAACGGAAATTCTGTGCAGGACAGTTTTTTTGCTCCGGAATGGGACAAAGCTTCTAAAAAAATAATAATCAGAGCTAACAGAAAATATATTGACCTTAAATCAGAAACTGAAACTGTCACTGTAAAAATTCCTGGATCTCTTTATTTTATGGAAGATGGACAGAAAGTAGAAATCGGAAAAGATAAAACTTACACATATACAATTAACTCTGCAACAAATGAGAAAGCAGAAATTTCTTTTGAACTGAATGATAAAGACAGTGGAACTTTGACTTACACTCAGAAAACTGATAATAAATATAACATTGGCGAAACAATCAGCATAAATTATAAACCGGCGGAAGGATGGGTATTTTTTGGATGGAACATTGAAAATGGTGTGGGAATTGTACAGCTTGCAGATGATTCAGAACCAAAAACAACTGTTGAAGTTCAGAACCAGTCAGAAGAACCTGTAAAAATAACACCTGTCACATTTAAAAGACCGGAGGCAAAGTTCAGTCCGGAAAAAAATGATGCTGGTGTGCCAAAAAATTCTTCTGTAAGCATCACGTTTACAAAATCCCTTTCAAAAAAGAATGATCTTTCAAAAATCAGCATAACAATGGATGGCGAAAGTATTCTGGAACATTTTGAGAATCCAGAATGGGTAGAGGAAGGCAAAGGAATCCTTTTTCAGGCAAATAATGAAAATCCAATTGATTACACAGCCAGCGGAACAAAATCAATTGTTGTAAAAATTCCTGCAGATTTTTATTACGAGGAAAATGGATATGAAATCACTTTCCCCGAAGAACAGTTATACACATATAAAATCAATTCAAAAACAAACGTTACAACAAAAATAAGTTTTAGCCTGAATGAAGTTTCAAGCGGACTGCTTAATCCATCTTCTCAAGGTGAATACAATCTGGGAGATAAAATTCAGGTAAAATTCAATCCGGATTCGGAGTGGCAGTTTACAGGCTGGAAACATACAGGTGGAAGCGGTGTCATAAAGCTGACAGAAACAGGAGATTATACAGCAGAAATTGAGGTATTGAGGGCTTCAACTGAGCTGGTAGAAATTTCTCCAGTTGTTTATAAGCGTTTAAGGCTTGCTTCATCAAAGCCAGAGTCTCAGACAAATGGAGTCCCAAAAGACAGTGAGATTGAATTGGTCTTTACAAATCCAATTCCAGAAACAGAACAGGCTGAAGCTTTAATTAAGCAGATATCTGTAAAGATTGGTGAAGAAGATTTAATAGAAAGCGGCAGCTTCAAAACTCCTGAAATTTCAGACAGTGACAGAACAAAAGTCACAATAAAAGCAACAACAAAATATATTGACCTTACATCTGGAACAAAAGTTATAACAGTATCAGTTCCAGCAGATCTTTATTATGAAAAAGACGGGAACAAGATTTATGCAGGTAAAAATATTTCTTTCTCTTATCGTGTAAATCCTGACACCTGCGAAAAGACTTATATCAATTTTGAACTGGATGTCCCAAAAAGCGGCGAATTGAATCCTTCAGGTTTACAGTCATATAACCTTGATGAATACAAAGCTGTAAACTTTGTTATGGACGCAGATACATATCGATTTAAAGGCTGGTATTGTTCAGATACTGATGCAGTAGAACTTATAACAAAAGATTTGGGTGTTGGATATGACGATAATGGTTTCAATGCAACAACTGGTGTAGCTGCAGCTTATTTTAGAATCTGTAAACCGGCAACAGAAGCTGATCCAGTGCTTATAAAACCGGTGGCAGAAAAAATCCCAACAATGAATATTTATGCGGAATCAAAATACGGAAGATTCAGCCAGAACATCAGCAACTCATATAAAGAAGGAGCTGTTATTTCCTTAAACTTTACTTCAGATCCGGATTATCAGTTCATCAAATGGCAGATTAAAGATAAAAATACAAAAGCAGAAATTGATAACTGGACAGAAGCTGCCGGCGGCTACATCAAAATTGATGATTTGAAAAATGCCAATACAAGTTTTACTCTGGTTCAGGCAGCTGAAGTGGATTCCGGTATAAACCTCTTAATTGAACCTCTATGTGCAAAACGTCCTAAGGTTGTAAGCTGGTCTCCACAGTATACAACTAAAGGAGATATGCGTGACCGCACACTTGTTGTAATGTTTAATTCAAAAATGGATGAAAGTTCTATTTATTATATTCCAAAAGAACTTGAAGAACTTGGAATTGTGAAAATTACTGATAGTGTTTGTACTGTGGAAAATGGTTATACACTTTTAGGTGATTTTGAAAAGTCAGGAACATTTAAAGAAGGAGATATTTGTTATGGTTATTACAAAAACTCTGATCCTGATAACAGTATTGTATTCAAAAACATCAGAATTTGTAATCTTAATGACCAGACTGTAAATCTCCTTAAATATTACGCAAAACCTGTTTTTGATAAAGGAAACACAGGAACCCTAAGAATTCCTACAAAGATTACTGATGAATCTTTAAATATAGATGAAGCTCCTCCAAAGTATTCGGAAATACTTGTCACTCTTGAAACAGGTGTCAATACTAAAAATGGTGAAGCAAATGTAAAGTTAAGTGAAGAATTCAGTTGGGCATATTTTACAAATACAGACACAGATTCAAAGCCTCCTGTATTTGATAATGAAAATATCAAGATCAAAATTGCTGAAAAGGAATCAGTAGATTTTAACTCCGTAAAAGAAAAAACTTCACTGTCAGAATTTAAGAATCCAGAAGTTTCAATTACAGACACACTCTCAAATATTAAGACCTATAATCCAAAGGATGGCTATATTTGGGTTGATTTGAGCGTTACAGATGAAGGTTCAGGTGTAGATGTTGTAAACGGTATTTTTACGAAGATTCATAATAAATATTATCCAAATCAATCAAATAAAAATGAGACTCTTCCGGCAAGGATTCGATTTACATTAGGTGGTTCTGCAAATAATGCAACAGTCAGCGAAAAAATTAACCTTAAGGATTACGGTCTTACAGAAGGACTTTATACGCTTTCGTTTGAAGCTATAGATAAAAATGCTCATCTTTCTTCCAGCGACGAGTATCAGTTCATTTATGATAATGTGGCACCCGAAGCTCCAAAACCGGTAGAAATAAACGAAATTCGAAAGCAGGCTGCAAGATCAAGTTTATTCTGGACAAATCCACAGGAAAAAGATTTTGCCAGTGTTAAGGTTGTTTCAAAAAATATTGATGATAGTGAAGAATCGGATCACGAAACCTCATTTTATTTTAATTCCAGCTCTTATAAAACTGGAATTCGATACGAAAATTACATTCCAGAACTGACACAATACAAACATTACAGCCACAAGCTTGTAATCAGTGATTATGCTGGAAACGAAACTGAAGTTGATGCCCCAATTGATTATGAAAAACCTGTAAAAATCAAAGACTTCACGGAATCGCGAATTAAAACAAACTCAGCAACTTTAACATGGACAAAACCATCAGAAGCTGATTTTGGTAAAGTTGTAATTAAGCGTGTAAATAGAACTGCAGCAGAAAAAGGCGAAACTCCTGATGATGATACTATTGATGTATTGAGTACAGCAGCACAGACAAAAGTTTACGATGCAAGGAATTTCAACCGTTATGAATACACAGCCACAGTTGTGGACTATTCTGGAAATGAATCTGAGCCGGAAACTTTCACAGATTTAATTAAACCAGCAAAACTTAATACACTTGCAGAAACCAGAAGTTCAAGAACGAATGCAAGGGTAAACTGGACTTGTGCTGCAGATGTAGGTAAAGTAAAAATTGATTGTTTTAAGGCTGAGAAAATGCCAGATGGTTCAGATAAAGAAACACTGGTAAGTTCTGATGAAGTAAACACTTTTGATAAAAAATACATAGATTACACAACTCTTATAAACGGAGTTCGTTATGTGTACAAGGTTACAACAACTGATTACTCAGGAAATACAAATGAAGAAATTGTTCAATGTACGGATAATAAAGCTCCGGCAAAGGTTTCAAGTGTAACAAATAGGCGTGAAAGTTCAGGGTATGAAACTCTTACATGGACAAAACCGACCGATTCAGATTTTGACCATGTAAGAATTGTACAGTATGACACTAGGGATGATTCATTAAAATTTGACAATGTTACTGTCGAAAAAACTTATAATTCTAAGGAATTCTCAGGTCTTAAGAATCTGCACAAGTACAAATATCTTGTTTATACAGTAGACTTTGCCGGAAATGAAAATCCTTCTTATTATTCATTCCAGGATGATGAAAAACCTTCGCCTGTAACAGATGTTTACAGTGGTGGTCGTAATGGTAAAATTGAGATTTACTTTGATGTTCCTGGCAATAAAAAAATGAGTCAAGTTGAACTTACTGGTTCGTATATTGAAGCTATAAGTGTTTCTTCTTCAGGAGCAAATGACTTCAAAAAGACCTTTACAGATTTAGGAAACGGAACTAAAAAATCATTCACATTAAGAGTTGTAGATTATTCTGGTAATAAATCTGATCCTGTTAGTTTTGATGAAACTTCTGGTGCCGGAGTAGGTAAAATCTGTCATACACCAAGCGGGCAGGATGCTCTTTGTTCTATCAATGTTTACAAAAATAAGAATCCTGTAGGAGTTGTCTGTAGAGATAGCGATTACGGTAACATATTTATCTGGGATTTATATGAAAAAACAGGTTATAAATGGAGTGAATACGGATTTCCATGTAGCGATGACCAGTATTGGAAGGATGAAAAATTATATAAAGATAATAATTTATGGGTTATTGAGGTTAAATCAAGCGATGATACACTAAATTCTGTGACTGAAGGTAATGGAAAATGGAAAACATCAAACCTAGCTACTGGACTTCAATGGCTGAATTATATTAATAGTAATTATAAGGATCTTGCAAAAGATGATAATGTATGGGGATATATAAAAGCTAAAAATCAATCAAGCGGTTCTGTAACATGGTTTATGCCAAGTATTTTGGAATTTCAATACTTGTTAGATGGATATAATACAATGAAAAATGCTTATACACTTTTAGATAAAAACGGATACACTGGTGCAA
>JAGHUJ010000085.1 GCA_018064905.1 Candidatus Treponema equifaecale | reverse complement strand
CATCAAGGCAATTACGGAACAGGTTTACGAGGAAGCTAAAAAAGCCCGTGATGCCGGTGCAAAGACTTTTAAACTGGAATCCCGACGAAGCGACAAGAGTTTTCCTTATGACCATTACTCCATTTGTCGTGAAGCTGCTGAAAAGGCCTATGCTGAAAAAATTCTTGATGTAGACGTGCATAATCCTGATGTTACCATTATGATTGAGGTTCGGGACAGGTGCTTTGTCTATTCAAACAGAACTAAGGGCCGCCGTGGTCTTCCTGTTGGTGTTTCCGGAAAAGGTCTTTTGCTTTTGAGCGGAGGTTTGGACAGTCCTGTTGCTGGTTACAGAATGATGAGACGGGGAATGACTGTAGACTGCTGCTATTTCCACGCTTATCCATATACAAGTGACGAAGCCCGTGAAAAAGTTGAAAAGCTGGCTCAGATTATTTCCGGCTATGGAATGAAGGTTCACATCAATACGATTCCGTTTACAGAAGTTCAGATGGAAATCAAGAAAAAGGCTCCTGAAAACTATTCAACCTTGATGCTTCGTCTGTGCATGATGAAATGTGCGAACATGCTGGCTGAAAGAATCGGTGCAAAGTGTCTCATTACTGGTGAAAGTTTGGGACAGGTTGCAAGCCAGACAATAGAAAACATGAGCTGTACCGAAAGCATGGCTGAATTCCCTCTGCTGCGGCCACTGGTTGGTACTGACAAAGAAGAAATCATCGACATTGCAAAGGAAATCGGTACTTACGAAACTTCAATTCTGCCTTACGAGGACTGCTGCGTTCTGTTCAGCCCAAAGCATCCGATTCTGCGTGCCAGTGTTGAAGAAGCAAAACAGATTTACGAAAACCTGGGCGTTGACGAACTGATTAAAAAGGCTTACGAAGAGCGCTCGGTTAAGAGATATGAATGCGGGGAAGAGATTAACAATTTATAATTCGCAATGCACAATTCGCAATTCGCAATGAATAATTTTCAATTGCGAATTTAGCATTGTGCATTGCGCATTTTTTAGTAGCTGTATTTTACGCTGAAGGAGATGTAGTGGTTGATTTTGTCGTAGAGATTTGCCACCCACTGCTCTTTTTGTCTTTTTACTTCGTTCTGAACTTCCGGAAGATTTCTCAATTCTTCACGAGAATATGATCCAGAACCATTAAGAGAATATGTTCCGTCGTTTTCTTCAATTTTAAACATTCCGCCTTCAAAAACATTTGTGTCTATGTTGGCATTTTTGATGTATTCAAAGACGTAGCCCAATTTAAGGCTCAGCTGGCCGTATCCGGACTTTGGAAGGGCATATTCTGCATCAAGTCCTAGCTGGGTTACATATTTTTTGTGTTCGCTGGTCATAAATCCAAGCTTGTCCCAGGCCTGTGTCACGTGGTTGCCATCTTCTGTTCTTGAAACCATCTGGTGCATGAAGGCTGTTCCATTTGAAGCATACTGCCCTTTTTCTGCCAGCACATATTCAGCTGCATCTTCAGCACCAAAATCTTCTGCAGAATTTGCATGACGATAGAAGGCACCGCTTACAGAAAGAGAAAGATTCTTTGCAGGTTTGATCATGGCCTTAAAATTGAATCCGTCGGAATTTGGCTCCAGCTGTGAACCAATGTTTATGGCGTTGTTTGTGTAGTTCTGATAGTTGTAGCTGTTTCCGCTGATTGATTTAATTGTGTCTTCTGCATATTCCCAGTGAGAATAGACATAAGGCATTACGCAGGTGTAGTTAGCGGTGAGTTTTCTGAGAATTGAACCAGAAGGTGTGCAGACAAGTCCAGTCTGGAAAGCGAATCTGTACTTTGCATCAAAATTCAACTTTACGAAATCATTTACGGAATAATCATCAACAAATATATCTGTGCCCCAAACAAGCCCATCTGCAGGCTTTACCTCAAACAAAAGCCCCATCTGAAGGTTTGAATCAGCACCGCCAATGTTCTGAATTGCCATCATTGGAGCTGGAAGCATGTAGGTCAAATCAAATCCAGGACCAAAAAGTATGTTCTCATAATATGAAACAGAGAGCCACTTTGCAGCATCATATCTGAGGGAATGGAATACAAGGAATTTGTTGTCGCTCAGGTCACCACCAAGATTATTTGTGGCACCAATTGACTCTATTGCCTGTGTATATGAAAATTTTTCTCCTGTATAATTGAAGAGAATATTTGCAGAATGATAACCGCTGTCGTTCAATGCAAGTCCTTCACGATGGAACGGTCCGTATCCGATTCTGTTTATGCCGCCTGTAACATAGATGTTTTCTTTTCCAAAAGCAAGAACTGTATTCCAGTCTGAATAGGTTTTAAATGGACCAAGGGTTGCAGGATCATAGATTGAATCATGAAGAATGCTTCTTGCGTATGGCTGATATGCCCTGTAATCGTCGTCATTAGCCCCGTAAAACCCAACTGAATAGCCGAATGATGCAAGCCCAACCAGGTCAGCAGATCCATAGACACATGGCTCAAAAACTATGAATTTTTCAGTTTCTGAAAGCTTCTCTCCGTCCTTGTCACTGGTGCTGTGTTTTGCCATTGCTGTTCCTTCAAAAGAAACATGCCAGACTCTTCCAAAATTTCTTTCGTATTCTGATTTTGCCAGTTCAGCATCCTCTTCATTTCCATTCTGAATAACAGATTCAAGAATTTCCTTTACAACAGGTGCGGGATATGGTCTTAACTGCGGAAGAGAACGGTTCAAAAGCCCTCTGAGTTCCCAGCTCTGTGCCTCATCGTAAAAATCATCGTTTGGGTTCACAACAGCCTGGGAATATGCAAAAGCAGACAAAAACAATGCAATCAAAAGGAAACTTATTTTCTTCATATTTTCTACCTATTTTACAAGACGAATTTTTGTTGATGCAGCAATCTCAAATCCAAACTGCTTCTCTCCGTTCTGGTGATTATGATTCAAAACTGCCACAAAGCTTGGCTGAAGTGTTACAGAAACCTGAGCAGATGGCATCCATGTTCCTCTAAGTGAGAATCTGTGCACATATTCAGGAGTTCCAGAAGGAGATTTAAGGGACTGAAGATATTTTTTGTGGGACTGAACATTTTCTTTTTCAATGTCACTGGCATTTTCACCGGCTTCATATGTATCAGGGAATGGCCAAGAATATTCTCCGTCATCATAATTGCTTGAACCAAGTTCCTTTCCGTCATCTGGACGCCTAGAACCGCCCCATACTTTTGGATTAAAAATCTGTGTTCCAGACATTTCTCCACGGGCAGTATATCTGTAGATAAAATCAACCGACCATTTTTTTGGAAGCTCATATCCAAACTTGAATTCGCCTGCAATTGTATCAGGTCCCATTGGAGAACCCAGCCATTCATAGAAAACAGCATGGTCGCCCATATTTTCACTGTAAGTTCTTACCATTGACCAGTTTGGATTTTCCTTTATGTAAAGATATGGATCAGCCCAGCTACCTTCAAGATTTACATGGAAACGGCCATTTTCATAAGGAATGAAAAGTTCTGCCCCGCCCTGAATTCCAATGCCATTTGGTGTAGTGTCATTTTCAAAATTTCCTGTCTCAAATGGTGTCTGGAACTGAGTCATTGCGAACAAGCCGTAGAGACGAAGATTTTTTACCGGAGTGTACTGAAAATTCAAACCAAAATAGTCACAGGTGTTTGATTCAGTGTCATCGGAAGAAGAATCGTAATCACGCCAGGCCGCAAATCCGTGAAAAATTGTCCATGGGTTCAGATAGCGAAGCTCCATTGGTGCATAAACCAAAAGTCCTTCCATAAAAGTAAGGGTAAGTTTCTTGAAAAGTCTTGCTTCTATCTGGTGCGTGTACAAATATTTGTCCACATTGAACTGGGAAACGCTTCCTGTATATTTAAAAACCGGTGTAAAAGCCTGCAACTGAGCATAGGCCACACCAGTCAGAGTATCGGACATTATAATTGAGCCCATTGAAGTTCTTCCGATTGAACGAGAACCGCTTCCCAGCTGAAATCCAATTCCCATGTCGTCGGCAAACATTTTTCCAGTTGAAAGATAGCCTGTATCTGGAAATTCCAGGTCAAACTGATCTGCCGCCAGTGGAATATTCGTAAAATTGTAGTTATGGAGCGTCATTCCACGGTTCTGACCCGCATACAAATCCATTTCCATCGTGAAAAAATCTCCGGAATTGATTGTGAACGGCAGGTCAATCACATGGTTTCGCTGGTATCTGTCATAAACCCATTCAAGTTCAGGATTGCGCTTGTAGAAAGCCTCAAAGCTGAAGGAAGGTTCCAGTCCAACATTCAAAAGCTCATGTCCAAAGCTTATTTTTTTTTCTTCACAATATTCAAGGATTCTGTCGTAAGCTGATTTTCCGCTCTCACTCAACTCATCCTGATCAATTTCATTCAGGTACATCTTCAGCTCCTGAATTGTAAGAGGTGCAGAACCTGCAAAATTCAGAATACCGCTTTCCAATGAAACTGCTGTAAGGGAATCATAGATCCAGTGTCCGCTTGGAACAAGCTCCTGATTTCCTCTGGCACTTGCATTAAATGCCGCAAGATTCAAAAAAAACAGAAAGGACAGAACAAACGGAAGCTTTCTGAACCCAACATCTGTGAAGCACGGCAATTTTTTATTTCTTATTTTCATTTTTATTTTCCTACTATTCTTTTGATTCTGCATCCTGTTCTTTTTTTATCTGAACAGCCATTTCGTAAGTTTCTACAAGTTTTGGTGTAAGGCTGGAAATTTTCCACTGCTGAGCCCACTTTATTGCTTCAAGAGACTTTTCCTTTCTGAGCTGAGGCTGCCTCATCAAGCTTAAAGTTTTTTCTGCAAATTCCTGAACATTTTCCTGAACCATGAATCCACCGTTGTCACCTTGCATTACATCCAGAGTTCCCATTTCACCAACGGCAACAACAGGAAGACCTGCAAGCATGGCTTCAACAGTTACAAGCCCCTGAGTTTCTGTCTTGCTTGGAAATGTAAAGACACTGGCCAGTTTATAGAAATAAACCAAATCTTCTGAAGGCATGTATCCGGCAAATGCAACACTGGAAGCAAGATTCCGCTCTTCTGCAAGCTCCTTAAGTTCTTCCAGATAAGGTCCGGCACCAACAAAAAGCAGAGCCGTCTTTGGATTTTTTTTCTGAACTTCCACAAGGACATCGTAAAGGAATGCAAGGTTCTTTTCTTTTACAACTCTTCCAACAAACAGCATTATCTTTTTTCCACGAAGTTGCGGAAATTTCTTGAAAAGCTGCTTTGAAATTTGAAGCTGACGAATCAATGATGACTTTTCCTTTTCATCAGGGATTCCTGTAGGCAGAACTTCAACTGATTTTTTAACACCATAGCTTTCCACCACATCGGAAATTCTGTGGGTTGGAGCAATAAGAACATCTGCCCGTCTCAAATAGAACTTCACGATGTCCCGTCCCAATCTTCTGAGACTTGAATCTGGAAGAAATGAAACATAATTTGCAAGATAATCTTCCCACATTGTATGGAAGGTATAAACAAAAGGAACGTGCTTGTGGTGAGCATAGATTGCCCCCAGATAACCTACAGAACCTTCTGAATTTATGTGGATGACATCCGGCTGAAATTTCTTCATGGCGCGCTTTACCCTGTACCATTTGTCAAGGCGAACCATTCGGTCTTCCTTAGAGAAAATCAGAGGCATTGAAGGAATTCGTACAATTTTAAAAGGCGATCTGTTGTCGCTTGATTTTTCATCAAAAAGTGAATTTTTCTGCTGAAGTTCCGTATATTCAAGGCATACAACCGTAACTTCGTGTCCAAGCTTTGTCAATTCAGTCGCATAAGAATGAACGGAAACTGTAACACCGTTTATTCGCGGATAATATGCGTCGGTGAACATTGCAATTTTCATAACATAATTTTATCTCTTTTTGAATTGTTTTTAAAGAGACTCAGAACATCCAGACTGAAACCGAGGCAAAAGCAAAAGTACACAAAGCATTTAATTTTATGTATAATTGAAATATGACAAAAGAGGAAAAGACACAGCTTTATTCACTTCTCAAAACAGTTTCAGATTCGCTTTACGGCCATAAGTCTCCGGATTTTCCAGATGAAATTCCGATTTTTGAAGACGATATGGTTCAGGTACAGGCAGAAACAACAGAAACACAGAACACCGCCTCAACAAATGCTGCACAGTCAGAATCAGTTTCTTCAGCAGGCGGAAATTCTGCAACATCCACAATAGACAACATTTCCTCTAAAATCCGTGAATGCAAGCGTTGTCAGCTCTGTGCTTCCCGAAAACAGACAGTTCCAGGAATGGGAGTTGAAAAACCATTTGTTCTTGTCATTGGTGAAGGTCCGGGAGAAGAAGAGGATAAGCAGGGTCTTCCATTTGTTGGACCTGCGGGACAGCTTTTGGACAAGATGCTCGCTGCAATTCAGCTTTACAGAAACAAGAACTGTTACATAGCAAACATAGTAAAATGCCGGCCTCCAATGAACCGAAATCCAATGCCGGAAGAAGCTGATGCCTGCAGACCATTTCTGGACGCTCAGATTGCTGCCCTAAAACCAAAGGCAATTTTGTGCGCCGGAAGCGTTGCCGTAAAAAATTTGTTCCACATAAATGACGGAGTCATGAAGCTCCACGGACAGGTTCTGGACTACAAGGGAATTCCAGTTGTAACAACATGGCATCCAAGTGCATTGCTCAGAGCCCCGGAGAACAAACGCCCGGCCTGGGAAGATTTAAAGATTTTCAAATCAGAGCTGCTTAAACTCGATCCAAACTACGACAAATAATGCCAAAGAAATTTCTTCAAATTGTACTCAATATTCCTCTCAATCAGTCCTTCACCTATCTGGACTGTGAAAACCCGGAAAACAAAAGCCGGTTAGGTTGCCGTGCTGACTTGAAATTCGGAAACAGACGAATGACTGGACTGGTAATTGCAGAAAGTGAAACATTGCCTCCAGATTGTCCGGTTGAAGAAGACAAAATCAGGCCGGTGATGAGGTTTCTTGACGAGGAATGTGTTCTTACAGCTGAACTTACGGAACTGGCAAAATGGATTTCTAAATATTATCTTTGCTCCATTGGTGAAATTGCCTGCAGCATGGTTCCGGGGGGAAAACGGGAAAGTGATGCAGGTGGATTTTCGTTTCTTGAAGACACACCTGAAACAAAGGCAAGAGAACTCAGCGAAGAACAGAAGGTTGCAGTTGAAGGAATACTTTCTCAAAACCCACATAATAAAAATCAGCTTCATTATCTGTACGGGGCCACAGGAACTGGAAAAACTGAGGTTTTTCTTCAGACTTCAGAACGGCTTTTGGAACAGGGAAAGGGCGTAATCTATCTGGTTCCGGAAATAGGCCTTACTCCGCAGGTAATTGAAGCCGTTGTATCAAGATTTGGAAACACAGCAGCAGTATTGCATTCTGGACTTACCCCAAGCCAGAAGCTTTCTGAATGGCGCAGAATTTTAAATAAAGAAGCCAGAGTTGTGGTGGGTGCCCGTTCAGCTGTGTTTGCGCCTGTTCCAGACCTTGGAATGATAATCATTGACGAGGAGCACGACGGTTCTTACAAATCAGGAAACACTCCCCGCTACCACGCAAGACAGGTGGCAATGTACCGTTGTGCCAGACTTGGAATCCCGCTTTTAATGGGAAGTGCCACACCAAGCGTTGAAGCCTGGAAAATGATGGAAGAAGGAAAAATTTTCAGGCACGTTCTTACAAGAAGACTTGCAGGCGGAGCAATGCCTGAAATCAAGTGCATAAATTTAAGCGGTCTTGCTTCAGATTCAGGGGCAATCTCACCGAGCCTACAAAAAGAAATTGAAGAAACATTGAATCAAAAGCGTCAGACAATTCTATTTTTGAACAGGCGCGGTTTCACCCATTTCTTCAGATGCAACTCCTGCGGTTTTGAGCTTAAATGCAAGAACTGTTCTGTTTCTCTCACCTTCCACAAGGCAGAAAAACGTCTCCGTTGCCATTATTGCGGCTGGCAGGTTTCGCCACCACAGCAATGCCCGGAATGCGGTTCTCTGGACGTAGGTTATTCCGGCTTTGGAACTGAATACATTGAAACAGAAGTAAGGGCAAAATTTCCAAACGCAAAGGTTGTCCGAATAGACACTGATTCCCTCACCCACAAGGGCGAGCTTCAGGAAAAGCTGGATGCATTTAAAAAAGGTGAATATGACATCATGCTGGGAACACAGATGGTGGCAAAAGGACTGAACTTTCCTAACCTTAAGCTGGTTGGAGTTGTTCTGGCCGACACTGGACTTCACCTGCCGGATTTCAGGGCCGCGGAAAGAACCTTCTCACTCATTACACAGGTTGCATGTCGCGCAGGAAGATTTTTTCCAGACGGCAAGGTACTTGTGCAGACCTACTGCCCGGATTCAGAACCAATTGCATACGCTGTTGCAGGAAAAACAAAGGAATTCTACGACTCAGAAATAAAAACCAGAGAAATGCTGGACTTTCCACCTTTTTCAAGAATGCTCAGAATGGTTTTTAGGGCACCATCAGAAGCACAGGCGGTTCATGCCTGTTCAGGTGCTGCAGAAATTCTAAGGCAGGTTCTGAATTCCGTTAAAATGGGAAAAAACACCTCAGAAAGTATAAGGGAAGCCACAAATCAGACTGAAATTCTTGGACCTGCTGAATGTCCGCTTTCAAAAATTGCCGCAAATTACCGTCAGCAGATAATTCTCCGTGGCCCACAGGTCTCAGTGCTGCAATACATAACCAGCGTTTTTTCTACAAATTACAAGGCACCACAGGAAGTCTACATAGAATACGACGTAGACCCGGTAAGCCTATTGTAAAACATTTTTTACCGTCGCTGCGTCCCACTTTTTTCAACAACTTTAACTGTATTTTAAAATACTTCCCAAGTCTTACACGTGTCTTCTGATTCCGTCAAAGTGGATTTTGTAGAGGAACAGGCCGTTTGGGGGGGCTGTTGGGCCGGCTTTGCTTCTGTCTTTGGCTTCAAGAACCTGCTTAAAATATTCAGGCTCCCTTCCGCTCTTCTCAAAGAAAATCAGGCTTCCGGTGAGACTTCTGACCATTTTCCACAAAAAGGCATTTGCAGAAATTTCAAAAACTATGATTTCTGGATTTTTTTCATCAACATAGAAATGCGCGTCATCAATGTAACGGCAGGTTGAAAGGCTCTGATCTCCAGCTGCAGCAAAAGTGGCACAGTCAATTTCACCTTTTAAATAAGATGCCATTTTGTTCAGCTTTTCCAGATCAGGTCTGTGGTGAATTGGCCATACAAAACGCATCTCACTGGCAAATGGATTTCCTGTGTGAATGAAGTACCTGTAGGTTCTGGAAGTTGCTGAAAATCTTGAACTGAAATCTTCGGCCATTTCCTGAGCAGCATTTATTCTAACATCATCCGGCAAAAATGAATTTATAGCCTGAACATAACGTTCCACTGGGATTGAGTCTATTGGAGAGAAAAAATTAGCAGCCTGAGCAAATGCGTGAACACCAGAATCAGTGCGGCCACTTCCCTGCAACGGAACATGCTGCTTGTGAAGTTTTTCCAGAGCCTTTTCTATTTCTCCTTGAACTGTCCTGACAGCCTTGCCCTTGTCCGCAAAGTCCTGACGCTGCCATCCACAAAAATCAGTTCCGTCATAAGAAAGAGTCAGAAGTATGTTTCTCATTTATTCTTCGTCATCATCGTCAAAGTCAAGGTTGATTGTCTTGGCTTCTTTTAGTTCTTCAGTAAGCTTGTCGTAGAGGGCACGGGCATTTTCAAGAAGAGGACCTGGTTTTGCCTTTGAAGATTTACCCAGACCAAAGATTCTTGCAATGGCACGTTTGTTCTCGTCCAATTTTTTATAGCGCATCGGCATATCTGCTCTCTGACCATATTTGTATTCAAGGAGACCCGAAAGATAGATTACGCCGTCATATCCGTAGTTTTTGTCGATGTCAGGGCCAAAATTTGCAACCTTTGCAATAGTCTCAACGCGGCTTGTTTCATTGATCAAGGTCTGCTCATAGAAGAATCCAGCCTTGCTGTAGAAAACCTTTGCAGGATAGTCAAAGTTGTAGCCAGGAATTTTTGTGTTCAAGTCGTTGCAGATCCATGCAAGGCGAAGTGAAATCATGGCGCGCTTAAATGTAGGAGCATAGCCAAGATCAACCTTTTCGTAGGAAAGCAAGGCCAGATAGTACATTGCAGCACCGTCAAGCAAAGTTCGTTCACGGCTCAAATCATAGTGAGGGAAAATTGTGGAAACCTGCTTCTTTCTGTTTTCCTCATCATCGCGCAATGCTTCCAAAGTTGCCTGATCCTTAATCAGTTCAAAATCCTTCCAGAAAAATGCAACATGGCATCGAGGACAAGCCCCAACGGAATAGATCAATGGGAAAACAGCACCAAAGCGCTCTGATGGAATGAAATTTCTGTGAAGTTCATCAGTAAGGTCACCAGCGTTCATTCTTCCACCACCAGTAAGCATTTCTTCCTTTTCAAAGTCACGACGACAGCAAGGACAGGTACACTTAGTCTTTGACCAGTAGGAAATTTTAGGCTTTTTGTCTGGATCGATTTCAGGTTTAGAAGATTTTCTAAGCATTGTTCACCTCAATTACTGCATAAGCCACAGCAAATTCTTTTTCATGGCTCAATGATACATGAATATTCCAATTTAGTCCGCAACGGGAATCAATTATTTTCTTAGTTTTTTCGCCAAAATAAAATTCCGGTCTGCCTTCAGCATTTTTTTTAATTCCAAAGTCATTCAGCTCAATTCCCACAAAACCAGTGCCAAGAGCCTTAACAAAAGCTTCCTTTGCTGAAAACCTGGCGGCATAATGCTCACACAGAAAATTCAGATTTTTGTCTTTAATATTTTCAATCTGTTCACAGGAATTAAAAAAACGGTTCAGCATCTGCGGATCTTTGACCCAGCGCTCAAATCTGGAGACCTTGGAAATATCAGTTCCAATTCCGTAAATCATTGAGATGCACCTTCCTCAACCTTTTCTTCCAGTGTACCAGCCTGATCTTCCACTATGGTGAGCTTTTCTTCAGAATTCTCATGCTTCATGGAAACTGTAACAGAAACAGTCTTTACAGGATTTTCACTGAGCTTCACGCCGCTTGGAAGGGAATAGTTCAATTTAAGCTCATATGTTCCAGGTTCATCAAGAGCAGCACAATCAGCCTTGATTATAGAAGAATAATCCCTTATTTTTTCAATGCTGAGCTGACTTCCCTCCACGTTTACATTTACAGTTTTTGGAGAGAATTTAGCCTCAAGCCCCGGATGAAGCTTAACCAGATTAACAGGAACATTTTTCAACATTCTGGAATCTTTTACTTCATCAACTTCCACGGTAACACTCACGGTCTGCTCTTCCACAGTAAGACTTCTTCTAGGATTTTCAATTTTAACAGTAGTCTGAAAGCTTCTTGTAGCATTGGAAACAGGAACAGTGGCAGTCTGAAGGGTCTTGCAGTTGTTCACAAGAGAAACAGCACCACGAATCTTCACCTGCTCAGGATTAACGGAAATAGACTTGATTTCGTAACCGTGAGGAACCTTGCCTTTTACAAGAGGAACAATTTCAGCAAAACCAGCGATTTCAGGCTCTACACGAAGTGAAATTATTTCAGGAGTAACCTTAATTTCCAGAGGATTTATTGCAGTAACATTGTCATTCAGTTTTAAAAGAACAGGAAAATCGTACTTGCCTTCCTTTGCCACATAGTTCAGGTCGATGTAGGCAGAAATATCCTTTTCCATGATTGAAGCAATTTCTTCAGACTTGCCCTTAAAGGAAACAGTTACGCTGTTGTTGAAGGCTTCTGCAGGTCTGAATCCGCTTTCACGGTCAATGGCAAGAGTTGTCTTTACGGTTTTTGAAGTCATTCCGCTCTGCTGGTTAAAGACATAGAGGAAAAGTGCCATTATGAAGCAGACAGCCTTTACAGGCCAGTTTTCAATCAGTTTTTCAAACAGTTGCTTTACTTTCATCGATTGTATCCTCAATTGTCCTCTGGTCAGCAGAAATTTCCAGAAGGTTTTCCAGCATCTTTGTAACCTGTGCAGGCTTTAAGTCGTAATGAAGCTTTGAATCGTAGGCAAGGCTGATTGCACCGGTTTCTTCCGAAACCACCAGAATTACGGCATCAGTCTGTTCGCTTAAACCAAGGGCCGCACGGTGACGGGTACCAAAGGTTTTCTTGATGTCATACTGTTCGCTCAAAGGCAGGAAACAGCCTGCAGAAATTATTTTTCCATTCTGAACAATACATGCTGCATCGTGAAGCGGAGTTTCATGGCCAAAAATCGTTACGAGAAGTGCCGATGAAATGTCTGCATTGATTCTTGTACCAGTGTCGATGATGTCATCAAGCTTTGTATGCCTCTGAAAAACTACCAGCATACCTTTCTTGAATTTTGAAAGGGTTTCGGCAGCAATGATTACGGTGTCTACATAGGTATGACGGGAACGGCTTCCAAAGGCAAACCATTCGTTCTGCCCGATTTTAAGGAAAAGCTTTCTAAGTTCCGGCTGAAAGACAATTGCAAAGGCAATGGCAAGTCCAGGTGCAATTTTTGAAAGAATCCAGAGAAGAGTCTGAAGGTTCAGGATAAAGGCAAAGGCATATACCAAAGCTACAATGAGGGCAGCCTTGATGATCTGCATGGCATTTGTCTTTACAACCATCTGGTATGCTTTGTAAATGATAAAGGTCAATACGCCAACATCAACAATCGGGCGAATGACATTCAAAAATATCTGAAAACCTTCCAACGCGTTCATACTATTATTTTAAGGTTAAAGACAGTCAAATTCAACTGCATTCAGAACTTTTAGGGAATCAACGGCTTCCTTTACGTCGTGAACCCGAATCATTGAAGCACCACGGAGAACGCTCAGCACATCGGCGGTCAAGGTTCCGGAAAGCCTGTCCTGAACTTCCCTGCCAGTAACGGCACCTATGCAGCTTTTCCTTGAAAGGGCCATGAGAACATTGTATTTTCCACCACCAAGTTCACCGCAGCGGCGAATCAGTTCAAAATTTCCTGCAACATCCTTTCCAAAACAGATTCCAGGGTCAAGCCAGATTTTTTCGGAAGCAATTCCAAGCTTTTCTGCATACTCTGCACGGTTCAGCAAATAGGAATTTACCTCATTGAAAATGCTTTTGTAGCTTGTATCGGACTGCATGTTTGAAGGGATTCCTCTCTTGTGCATCAAAATTACTGGAATTTTTGTTTCTGCACAGAATTTTCCAAGCCTTTCATCATCTTCCATTGCAGAAACATCGTTGAGAATGTCGGCTCCAGCCTCATAGCAGGCCTTCATCACTTCAAATTTTCTCGTATCAACAGAAACGGGAATGTCTGAATGCTTTCTGATTTCTCTGATAACCGGTACTACCCGTGAAATTTCTTCTTCAGCAGAAACATAGTAGCTTCCAGGCCTTGTAGATTCACCGCCAATATCAAGAAGGTCTGCCCCCTCTTCTATCAGCCGAAGGGCTTCTTCAACTCCACCGCGGCTCTTTTCCCAGAAAGAATCGGGAGTTGCATTGACAATTCCCATTACGAAGGCTGGAAGTTTAGCTTCAACAATTCTGTCCTTTAAAATCAGTCTTTTCATATGGCTGCCTCTGCAATTGACCTTGCATTAAGTCCACAGGCTTCAAGAATTTCTGACCTTGTTCCGTGTGCCACAAAACGGTCAGGAAAAGCCTTTACGCAAACATTGGAATAACCCCGTTCAAGCAAAAGGGCTCCAAGATATTCTCCGACTCCCCCGGCTTTTACTCCGTCTTCCACAAAAACAACCTTGTCGTATGCCTTTGCCAGCTTAACAAAGTAGTTTTCGTCCAGAGGCTTTATAAACCGAAGCACATAAATGTCTACATCAATTTTCTTTCCAAGAAGGTTTCGCCCCGCAATCAGGGTTTCGTCAAAAATTCCACCAGTGCAAACAAGGAGAACCTTTTTTTCCGGAGAAAAATCTTCAAACTGAACCGCAAGTTTTGGAGCATATTCAGTTGATTTTACCAGAATTCCACGGCCTTCAATTATTTTTTCTTCAAAGGAAGGGAGTTCAGAAGGACAGGAAAGTTTTGGATATCTGATTACGACAGGTCGCTTAGCATTAACGGCCCACACCAGACAGATTCCCAGGTCAACTGCACTGACCGGCGACAAAATCATAAGGTTTGGAACGGACTTAAGCAATGCAATGTCAAAAAGTCCCTGATGGGTTTCTCCGTCACCAGGAACTGCCCCGCTTCTGTCCAGAGTAATTATAACAGGCAGTTTTGGAAGGGCAACGTCGTGAATTATCTGGTCAACGGAACGCTGAATGAAGGTGGAATAAATTGCAACAACCGGTATCATTCCGCCAGTTGCAAGACCTGCAGCAAAGGTAACGGCATGTTCCTCTGCAATTCCTACGTCAAAGAATCTTTCAGCAAATTTTCTTGAAAAGGCATCAAGGCCAGTTCCCTTTGACATGGCTGCCGTAATCGCACAGATTTTCCTGTTTTTTTCTGCAATTGCCATGAGTGCGTTGCTGAAGGCTTCCGTAAAGCTCAAGGCATCATATTTTTCCATTTTTCCGTCTGAAATCTGGAAAGGTCCAACTCCATGGAAGCTGGCAGGGTCATTTTCTGCAGGTGAATAGCCCTTTCCTTTTTTTGTACACACATGAAGTACAACAGGCTTGTTGATTTTTTTTACGCGGCGAAGGTTTTCTTCAAGTTCCTTAATGTTATGACCGTCAAGGGGCCCAACATATTCAAAGCCCAAATCCGTAAAGATATTGGTTGTAAGGAACATTCCCTTTATGCCGCGCTTCAATTTATAAATGAATTTTCCGATGTGATGGCGGGAATTTGGAATTTTATCTACAAAGCTGTCAACCGTATGGCGAAAGCTCTGGTAGGCACCTGTCATTGTAAGGGTCGAAAGGTATCTTGAAATGGAAGAATTGTTTGGAGAAATCGACATCTGGTTGTCGTTGAGGATGACAATCAGGTTTTTTGAAAGCTGTCCTGCGTGACAAAGGGCTTCGTAAGCCATTCCACCAGTCAATGCACCGTCACCAATTACAACGGCAACCTTCCTGGCTTCTTCCCCTTCCTGTTTAAGCAGTTCCCAGGCCGTCAAAAGTCCAATTCCCTGAGAAATTGAGGTTGAAGAATGTCCATTGTCAAAGTAATCGTGAGGACTTTCTGAAATTCTCGTAAATCCCGAAATTCCGCCAGCCTTTCTGAGGGTTGAAAATTCGGAATATCGGCCTGTCAAAAGCTTGTGGGTATAGGACTGGTGGCTTACATCAAATATGACTGCATCTCTTGGAGAATCAAACACCCGGTGCAAGGCAATGGTAAGTTCAACCACACCAAGATTGCTGGCAAGGTGACCTCCGTTTTTTGCAACGGTATCGATGATTTTTTTTCTGATTTCCGCAGCCAGTTCTGGAAGTTTTTCTTCTGAGATTTTCTTTAAGTCTTCTGGTGAATTGATGTTTGAAAGAATCGTAAAATGCTCCAAAAGCGACGGCACAGCCCAAGTAAAAAAAAAGACCGCCTAGCCTATAACTCAAGCGGTCTTCTTTTGACAAAGAATAATAGCCTTGCAGCTAAATGCCGTCAAACTATTACTTACTCTTATGTCTGTTTCTTCTAAGCATCTTCTTACGCTTATGAGTTGCGATCTTCTGACGCTTTCTTTTCTTTCCACAAGGCACGATGGCACTCCTTAAATCACAAAACTGTGAAGATTATTATATCTAAAGCCACACTTTCGTCAAGGGTGACCCGTATATACTGAATTACATGAAAAAACTACTTTGTTTCTTCAATTCTCTTGTACTGAATGTCTCCGCCAAAAAGCTGCTTGGCAGCAAGTGAAACAACCTTTCCGTCATTTTCTTCGATGAGCGGATCCTTAATCATTGCAAGCTGGTATGCACGGTGGCTTGCAGCTGAAGTTGCTTCATAGATATTGTCGTTGAATTTTACAGTGTCTTCCAAAGGAAAAATCATAATACTTTTTATCCCCTTTAAAATAAGTTCTAGTATTTTAAAGGAAGTGTTTTTATATGTCAATATTTATGGTAAAATATTTCCATGCGCAACATTTCCTTTCCAGCATTGATTCTGAACATTCAGCCCTCAGGTGAAAACAACAGGAACGTAATGATTTTTTCGGCTGAAGAAGGAATAAGCTACGCAACCCTTTACGGCGGTCCAAAATCAAAGCTCCGTTCCCTGGTATCTCCCATGAATTCAGGAATCATATACCTTTACAGGGACGAATCAAAAAACCAGACAAAAATCACGGACTTTGACGTAAAAAACTATCATTTAAGCTTCCGTGAAAACCTTTTTAAAACCTGGGCCGCAAACCTGGCTTCAGAAATACTCATCAGGACAAAATGTGCAGGAAGTTCCGAAGCTTCATGGAAAATTGTCCGAGGTTTCCTTGACGGAATGGAAATTTCTTCAGAAGCAGAAAGCCGGCTTGGACTGGTAAGGTTTTTGTGGCGATACCTTGACCTTCTTGGGGTAAAGCCAGACACAAAATTCTGCTGTCAGTGCGGAGAATCACTTCATGCTGGCAAATTCACAAATCATGCTTTATCATATAGATATCCGTTCCAAACTTCTGAAAACGGTTTTGTCTGTCCTGACTGTGGTGCCGCACAGGTTCACAGCGAAAGCAATTCAAACCCCTTTTCAGCAGGAATCGGAAAAGCAGCCCTGACCTACCTGGAAGCAACCTCAAGCCTTTCACCAAAGGAAGTTCGGGCCATAACCATAGATTTAACCTGCCTTCAGGAAATGAAAACCCTGGTTTATTTCCTGATAGAACAAGCCTGCGGCTCCAAACTAAAAACCCTGGAAACAGGCATAGGCATTTTATGATGGGAATTATTCAGGGGAAACATATTGGGACTGATTTAAACAGACTGAAAACTGTGCGGAACGCGAAGGCACAGCAGCCTGAATGCACTTTGAGCGGGCGCTTTAGCGCATATAATAAACTTCCTTATCCGCGTAGCGTGCATTCCGAAGGCTGATGTAACTGGGAGTGCAGCACTTTTTTTCAATCCGTTAAAATTAAAATCATTTGTAATACGTTTACCAAAGGGGGATATTATGCGTGCAATTGACATCATCATGAAAAAAAGAGGAACAAAAGTTCGGGATGCAAACGGAAACCAGATTCTTGCCTCTTCCACAACCCTTACAAAAGAAGAAATCAAATTTTTAATCGACGAATATACAGCTGGAAGAATTCCAGACTACCAGATGAGTGCCTTTACGATGGCAGTTTACTTCAACGGAATGAATTTCGAAGAAACTGGTGCACTTACAGACGCAATGCTTCATTCCGGAGACGTTATCGAGCTTCACGGAAAGGATGGACTTCCAGAAAACGAAATCTATGTAGACAAGCATTCAACAGGTGGCGTGGGAGACAAAATTTCCCTTCCACTGGCACCAATTGTTGCAGCCTGCGGCGTAATGGACCCAATGATGAGCGGAAGGGCACTTGGACACACTGGCGGAACCCTGGACAAGCTGGAATCCATCGAAGGCTTTAACGTAAACCTTACGGAAGAACAGTTCAGGGCTGGAATCAAAAAAGACGGCTTTGCAATGATGGGACAGACCCCAAATGTTGCACCAGCCGACAAAAAAATGTATGCACTCCGCGACGTTACTGCCACAGTTGAAAGCGTACCACTCATTACCTCTTCAATTCTCTCAAAAAAGGTTGCAGAAGGTGCAGATGCCCTTGTATTTGATGTAAAGTACGGTTCAGGTGCATTCATGAAAACAATTCCAGATTCAGAAGAACTGGCAACATTCCTTGTAAAGACCGCACAGGCCATGGGAAAAAAGGCCACTGCATTTATGACTGCAATGAACACTCCTCTTGGACGAATGGTGGGAAACTTCCTTGAAATTGAAGAAACGGTGGAATGTCTTCAGGGAAAAGGTCCAGCTGATGTAATGGAACTGACCTACGCTCTGGGTGCTGAAATGGTTCTGCTGGCTGGAAAGGCAGAATCAGAAGAAGAAGCCCGCAAAATGTGTGAAGATGCAGTCTCTTCAGGAAAGGCGCTGGAAATTTTCCTTGCAAATGTGAAGACTCAGGGCGGAAATCCAGAAAAACTTATGGCAGAAATTGGAAAACGCCGCTCACAGTTCCATACTCAGGTATTGGCAGAAAAAGACGGATATATTAAACTTGACGCTTTCAAGACTGGCCTGGCAAGTGTTTATCTTGGTGTTGGCCGCAATAAATCAGATGACAAGGTTTGTCCGGATGCAGGTATCATCATGCATAAAAAAACCGGTGACTGTGTTAAGAAAGGCGAGCTGATTCTTGATGTTTACGGAAAGGATGAGGCTTGTCTTCCACAGGCTGTAAAAATGCTCACAGAAGAAGCACTCAGCTACAGCGAGACAAAGCCACACTCAGACCAGCTGATTTACAAAATTATTAAATAAATTTAATTACGGAAATGAAAAACTGGTATAAAAAATCTATCAACCGCAATGACGTTGGCGCATTGTATGACAAGTACGGTGTCAACGCCCTCATTGCGTCTATTTTTGCACGAAGAGGAATTACAGAAGGTTCGGAAGTACAGTTCTTTCTTGAAGATGATCTGCGTTTTCTCCACAATCCATTCTTGTTTTCCAACATGGAAGACGCCGTGGACAGAATCATGCAGGCAGAAGAAGAAGGTGAAAAGGTTCTCATTTTTGGTGACCGTGATGTTGACGGCATCACTTCTACAACCCTTCTCTACGACTATTTGAGTTCATTGGGAATTGATGTTCAGTGCCGTCTTCCAAGAGGAACAGATCCATACGGACTCAACAAGGAAGCCGTGGATGATTTTGAAAAGGAATACGGTTCCCTCATAATCACAGTTGACTGCGGTATTTCCAACGTGGAAGAAATCGCCTATGCTGCGGAAAAAGGAATGGACATCATCGTTATAGACCATCACAATCCGCCTGAAGTTCTTCCAAGTCCGGCAGTAATCATAAATCCAAAATGCGCAGATTCAGGCTACCCGTTCATGGATATTTCAGGCTGTGCCGTTGCCTACAAAGTGGTTTCAGCCCTTCGATTTGCCCATTCAGAGCTTTACAAAAATGAAATTGCACTGCTTTCTGTTCGTCCTGATGATGAATCAAAAAATTCAGACGAATGCATCATAGACGTGATGAAGGTTGAGAACCTTGTGGAAAAAGATTTTCTTTCGATAAAGGTAAAATCAGGCACTTCCATTTCCAGCACAAGGCTTCCGGATTTTTTGCGGGGCCAGCAGATTTTTGTGTGGGATGAAAAGACGACTTCCACACTTTTAGCACAGATCTTTGGAAACGGCGCACAGTTCAACTTTATGGATTTGCGTCCGGAAGCTGCAAAACTGGTTCCACAAATGGCAAATGCAACTCTTGCACAGCTTAAGTCCAAGTCAAAATTTGCCCGCTACAATCCTGAGCATAATTCAGAAATAAAAGGCTTCTACAATATCTTTGTAACTGTCTTAAATTCACAGATTGCAAAACAGTTTCCGCAGAATGCAAAAGCCAACGAACTGGATTTACAGCTGGTGGCATTGGCAGCACTGGCGGACATCATGCCTCTCAAAAACGAAAACCGGGTGCTTATTCGTCAGGGAATTGCCTCAATAAATGCAGGTCACGCCAGAACAGGTCTTATGGAACTGCTCTCACTGCAGAATCTGCTTGGAAAACGTGTTACAGCCACAGATCTTTCCTGGAACATCAACCCGGCTCTAAATGCCACAGGTCGCCTTGGTCAGCCTGAAATCGGACTGGAGCTGTTTCTGGAAAAGGATCCTGCAAAACGAACCGAAATTGCGCAGAAAATCATAGAAATGAATAATCAGCGAAAGCAGCTTGGAAACGAAGGCTGGAACTACGCAATTGAAAACGCAAAATCCAGCATTGAAAAATACAACGGCAAGCTTTGTGTAATAATCGATGAAAGAATCAACAGAGGCGTTTCTGGAACAATCGCAGGAAAACTGGTTTCGACCTACGATATGCCTGCAATGGCCATCACCTTTGTTGACGACAATGCAATCGGCTCAATGCGAAGCTGTCGTGGTTTTGAAGTCCTCACCCTTCTTGATAAAATGTCAGAACTTTTCATCAGCTATGGAGGACACGCCTATGCTGCAGGATTCAGTTTCAAGAAGGATCGGCTTCAGGACTTTTTGTCTTGTTTGGAACAGTTTGCACCGCAGATTCAGCTGGGAAATTCAGACTCAGAACGAATCGACATTGACGCAGAACTTCCACAGGACTACATCAAGCCGGAACTTCTTGCAGTTGTGGACAGTTTTGAACCATACGGCGAGGAAAACCGGGAGCTTACATTTGTGAGCCGAAACCTTAAAATTGCCGACGCATTGATTCTTGGAAAAACAGAACGGCAGCACCTTAAGCTCACCTTTGACTGCGGCAGAACAAAATGGCCGGCTATGCTTTGGGGCGGAGCTGAATTCCTTCACCGTGACTTTGACAAGGGAGACGAAGTTGACGTGGTTTACCAGATCTGCCGCAACACCTACAACGGCGTAGAAACTCCTCAGATGGTGATTACGGACATAAGGCGGTCAATGTAAATGGCAGAAAATTTACAGCTTTCACAGATTGCACAGCAGGTAAGCAGACACATAACTCTTCTCAAAATGGCCACAAACACAGGAATTCTGAATGTTCCCAAAAAAGACGGAAAGAGCGATGTTTATCTGATTGAATCTGGAAACGATGACACAAGCGGACTAAAGCTACTTGAACTGATTGCAGAAATGTTTCCACAAGGCAAGCTGAAAGCCGTAATAAACACCCATTCCCATGCGGATCACTGTGGCGGAAATGCCATTTTAGTTGAAAAGACAGGTTGTGAAATCTGGGCTTCCAAAGGTGAGGCATCTTTAATGGAATATCCCAGCATTGAAACACAGCTTATCTGGGGTGGAACACCTATTCACGACATTCTCTCCAAATTTCTGCTGGCCCGTCCATGCCACGTTACGAAAATTTTTGACGGCGAGGAACTGATTCACATTCCAGTCGAAGCAGAAAATTCCGAGATTACGCTGCAAATTGTTTCACTGCCAGGACATTACGTGGACCAGACAGGACTTTTGTTTACGGATACAGACGGAAAAAAGATTTTTTTTGCAGGAGACGCTCTTTCCGGTAGAAATGTGATTAAGACTTACTGGATTCAGTACCTGCTGGATGAACGACAGACAAAAGAGTCTCTGCACAAGGTTTCACAGGTTCAGGCTGACCTTTACATTCCGGGGCACGGAGATTCAGTTGATTCAGTTGACGGAATCGTGGAGCTGAACCTTCTTGCAATTCTTGAAACAGAGAATATGATTTTGGATGAGCTTAAGACACCCAAAACCACTGAAGAAATTCTGAAAGCCGTTGCAGACAGAAATCTTATCACATTGAGAACAAGTCAGTTCTGCCTGATTGGAAGCACCCTGCGCTCATATCTTACAGGTCTCTACGAATCAGGAAAAATCACCTACGAAATCCAGAACAACAGCTGGAAGTGGAAAAGAAATAATGCGTAATTCGTAATGCGTAATTCGTAATTACAATCTTTCCACTCTCAACTATCAATTATCAACTATTTTCACTCCCGCACTGGCTCCGATTCGGCTGGCACCGGCTTCAATCATTGCACAGGCTTCCTCAAAGTTGTGAACACCGCCGCTGGCTTTAACTCCGAGCTTGTCGCCTACAGTTTTCCTCATAAGCTCAACAGCATGAACAGTTGCTCCGTTTGGAAGCAGTTTACCGTCCTTGTCCTTTAGAATAGCAAATCCTGTTGAAGTCTTTACAAAATCCGCACCAGCCTTCATGGCACATTCACAGCACTTTACGATTTCTTCATCTGTGAGATAGCAGGTTTCCAGAATTACCTTCAGAACAACGTTTCCGCTGATTCCCTCATCTGCTACCACATCATTTGTAGCACAACGAACAGCATATATGTATTCAAAAACATCATCCCAAAGTCCGTCCTTTACAAGACTGAGATTCACCACCATATCAACTTCCTGTGCTCCGTCATAAACAGTTCCGGCAGCCTGACCTGCAATGTCATCGATTGTTGCAGCCCCCAAAGGAAAGCCGACAACTGTGCAAACCTTAACTTCACTTCCCCTAAGCTGCTGTGAAGCGAATGGTACCCAGAATGGATTTACACAAACTGAAGCAAAGCCATATTTTTTAGCCTCATCACACAGCTTCTGAATATCAGCTTCCCTTGCGCAAGCATTGAGATTTGTATGGTCGATATATTTTGCGATTTCCTGTTTTGTCATTTGAATTACCTCTTGTCTGATTATACCACAGATATTTGTTAGACATAACTAATTCGTATTTTTTTAGACGCTTTTACATTGTTTTTTGGGGCTGTAAATGTTATCTTTATAATATCCACAATAAAAGAGGTACTTATTATGGCAATGAAAATCGATCCTAACACATGCGTAAACTGCGGAACATGTGAACCAGATTGTCCAGTTGGAGCTATCAGCGAAAACGGCGGACACCGCGAAATCGACGCTTCTAAATGCGTAAGCTGCGGAACATGTGCTTCAGAATGTCCTGCAAGTGCAATTGCTGAAGAGTAAATAGACTGGATTTTACATCCTTGTAAAATCCAGTTCTCACGAGAAAACCTTGCGGTTTTCTCTCTTCAGGTTATGCCGCCGTCCTTGGCGGCTATTTTTTTTGCGTGGTGCACTTCACTGTGAAACCACCTTTTTTTTTGTGTTTATTTCCATTAAAATCATACCATGCTTAAGAATATCGTTTCTGGATACAGGGAGCTTTTGGCTTCTGTGGTAAAAATTGTTTTTCTGCTTTTGCTTTGCGGACTCTGCGGGGCTGTAACAGTCTTTCCGCTCTGGAAGTTTGCCACTTCAGCACCAGATGCCTACACCTTTACGGTAATCGCAATAATTCTTGGGCTGGCAATTTTTTTCATCATTCAGAAAATCAAAAAAAATGGCATTCGTTCTGTTCTGACGGTTATTTCAAAAATCGTTGTAATCGGACTGGGACTTTCCTTTATTTTTCTGCTGGTTGTAAATGGCAAACGGCTTCTTTCAATTCCTGTTCTGCTTGCAATGATTTTTCTCTACGGGCTCTTAAATTTTTCAAACAAAAACCAGCGAAAAGAACTTCAGAACGAAAATTCCGAGAACTGATGAAACTGACCAAACACAATTTTCTTGGATTTTTTTCAGGTGCAGTGATTTTCTCCGTAAGTGTCTCTTCAATTTTTTCACAGGAACAGAAAATTCAGGAATTAAATTCAGCAGACTTCACAGTTCTTCCCACAGCAAAACAAGTTTCTCCCAAAGGAGACGAAATTTTAAAAGAAAACAACCGAATTTTCAGGCAATACCAGAAGGACATTGAGCTGAACAACAAGCTTAAACGAATTCCACTTCAGCACCAGAAACCTTCAGATTTTCCAACCTCCTTTTACTACAGCTACACCGTCAAAGCAGATACAGACAACTACCTTACAACCTTCAACGGACTTTCTGCACGGCTTCAAATTTCTCAGGGAACATTGGCCACCGTAAACAGCATTTCCTCACCGGAGCTGAAAATCGGACAAAAACTGATTCTTCCAATAAATCAGGGCCTGTTCATTGCAAAAAAACCGGACTCAGCCCTGGAAATTCTGATGCAAAACGAATACTCAGCACAAATCGACACGGAAACCACAGCTGAAATACAAATCGACGGACGAAGCTTCTATTTTTTGCCTGAAAAAAATTTTTCCGGAACTGACATCGCATTTTTTCACGACAACTCAATGATTCTTCCATTAAATAAAAAAGTCCTCACTTCCCCATTCGGCTACAGAACCAGCCCAATTTCAGGAAAATGGACCTTTCACGCAGGAATTGATCTGGCTTCCCCACTGGGTTCCGATGTCTACGCCTGTAAAAGCGGTCTGGTCACAAAAGTTGACTACAATTCCACCTACGGAAACTACATAATTCTTCTTCACAACGGCGGAAAAACCAGCCTCTACGCACATCTTTCAAAAACCCTCGTTAAAAAGGACGACAGAGTGAACACTGGTCAGGTAATCGGACTTGTGGGAACGACAGGAGCTTCAACTGGTCCACATCTTCATTTTGAAGTAAGGGAAAAAGGTAACCCCACAGATCCAGGAAAGCTGATAAAATAAAGGAATTTTGGCATTATCGGCATTTCAAATGTAGACTTTATCAATTTTTTTATATAATTTTATTGTGTATATGAAAAAATTTTTCGGCAGAAAATTCCTTACTCTTTCACTTTTCTCACTCTTTCTGATTCAGAATCAGCTTTACGCAGAGAATTTTCGTGTCCGCAAAGTTATTTCTCTCCCAGTTCCGCAGAATCAGGAAAGCCAGCAAATTTCATCAGGAATTGAAGACGCTGTTTTTGTAGAATTGCCAAAGGATTTGACCTTTGTAAGCGGAATTGAACTTAATTTAAAGATTCCAGAAGTTGTTGCTACCTGGCGGGATTCTGTTGCATACATCATTTATAATGGGATCGAACCTCAGCCTTCAGAAAAATCCCAGAACTACTCAGGAGAAAAATTTTTCTTAAAAACATTGCCTTCAAAGCTCTCCTTGACCTTGGTTCTGCCGATTTCCAGCGACTTTTCTGTAAAAGACAGCCCATATTCAGAAAAGATTCCGCCTTTGTCAGATTACAGCAAGGGAATCTTCATTAGATTTCAGCAGGTTATGAAGGGCGTACCAGAAGAACTTGAACGGGCAGAAATTGAAGTTAGCGCAAAACCAATTCTTAAAAACAAGGGCATTCTGGCACTCAAAACATTTCCTGCAGTTTCTGAAGAAAAAAAATATTCAGTTTTTGTTGACGACAAGCCGGTTCAGGACTGGAGAAGCCTTATGCTGGAAACAGGAGAGCATCATCTTTCCATTGTAAGCGATGCCTACAGAAATGAGCTCAGAACATTCCGAATTGAACAGGCAAAAACCACAAATCTTGAAGTAACTCTCCGCGGTTCAGAACCTACTTTAAAAATCATAGGTCCGGCCAGCGCAACAGTTTCCCTTGATTCTCAACCATTGGCAAATCCAAAAGAGCCTTTCGTAATCACAACCGGTGAACATGTGATTAAATTCACATTGGGTGATTACGAAGTTGTAAAAACTCTGACTGCAGTTACAGGCCGCTCATACACAGTAAATCTGGACATTGATGCCTCGGTTTCTGAAGAAGAATAAAATCTTTCACAAAATCGTATTTTTTTTAATAAATTATTAAAGATTTTCCCACTCCAGGGCGATAATAATAGGGTCGGGCATGCAATTATCCCCTCCCACCCATTGATGCCCGACTTGCCTGATGGCAATTGGCCGGCTCTTGCCGGCCTTTTTTTTTTGTATTATTCTATTAAAATGCAACAAATAAGAAAGTCTACATTCATTCTTACAGCAGCTCTTTTTGTCTGTGCAATTATTCTGGGTGCCAGTCTTGGACTGGGCCTTTCATATACAAAATACATCAAGGACAATGAGAACTTTACTGAGTTCAACACGGCTCTTCCAACAAAGCTTCTGGACATTAACGGTGAACTTATCACAGAACTTGCCAGCGAAGAAAAGCGTGAAATAATCAGCATCAACAAGCTTCCTCAGCACATGATTGATGCATTGCTTTCCCGTGAAGACAAAAAATTCTACACACATAAAGGTTTCAACATAATTGCGCTTACCCGTGCTCTTTTGGGACAGGTTGTGCTCAGAAAAAATCTTGGTGGCGGTTCAACACTTACTCAGCAGATTGCAGGAACCCTTTACTGTGACCGTACAGAAAAATCTATCATGCGTAAGCTCAAAGAGCTCTGGTGGGCAATTCAGATGGAGCGACGCTATTCAAAAGATGAGATTCTTGAGCTTTATCTGAACAAAATCTACTTTGGTGGCGGTACCTACGGTGTAAATGCAGCCAGCAAATATTACTTTGGTCACGATGCAACTCAGATTACGCCGGCAGAGGCTGCTGTTCTTGTAGTTCAGCTTTCAAACCCTGCCCACTACAACCCATTCGATTATCCAAACCGTGCCATGGACCGCCAGAGATATGTTCTCAACGCCATGGTGGATTCAGGATACATAACAGAATCTCAGGCAGATGAATCCTTTGACGAATTCTGGGCAAACTTTGACTATACCAGAACCAGCGCCCAGACAAACATGAACCGCGAGGACAAGGCTCCATGGTTCTCTGAATATGTTCGCCGCGAGCTGAGCGGAATGATCTACGGTACCGACGACATCTATTCCAGCGGCTTTACTGTAAACACAACATTGAACCTCAGAAACCAGCTCATAGCACAGGACACAATGAGCCGATACATTGCCTACGCAAACAGAAGCTATCAGCGTTCTTCAAGTGAAAGAAAGAATTCTGCATTCAAAATTTACACTCCGATTACAGAACTTCTCGCCCTCACCTTTGACCTGCACGCCCTAAAAGACTCAGAATCACGAAATGAAAGCATCTCACTTTCCACATATACAAATACAATCAACCCAATCGTAGATGTAATGTCTTTGATGTGCGGTTTGGATTCTCTTAAGCTGGGAGTCGTAAACAAGGCAAATCAGGTGGTAAAGAACAACGTAGGAAAGACTACAATCGAAGGAACCATGATTGCCGTTGAAAATGAAACAGGCTACATAACTTCCCTTGTAGGTGGCAGCAAATACGATTCCGAAAACCAGTTTATCCGTGCCGTACAGGCAAAAATTCAGCCGGGTTCATCCTTTAAGCCGCTTTACTACAGTGCTGCAATCGATTCAAGGCAGTTTACGCCAGCTTCCATAATTTCAGATACTCCAGTCGTATTCCACACTGCAGACGGAAAGCCTTACATTCCACAGAATTTCCGCGGTGAATGGAAGGGAGACGTAGAACTCTGGTATGCCCTTGCCCACTCCATGAATATTCCATCCCTCAAGGTTCTTGACGGTATTGGATTTGATGCAGCAATCGACCGTGCCATTGCACTTCTTGGAATTCCAAAGGAAGAAGTTCCATCCCGAGGATTTGTTCCGGGTTATCCTATCGGTCTTGGCGTTTGTTCCGTTCGACCAATCGAAGTTGCACACGCCTACGCAACCTTTGCAAACGGCGGAAAGGAAGTTACTCCAATTGCAATCCGAAGCGTTGAAGACAAAAACGGAAACGTATTCTTAAATCCAGAAAAAGAAGCAAGACAGGCCCTTCAGGCAAAGGGTGCAGATGCACAGATCATTTCACCACAGACTGCCTATACGATGTTAAAGCTGCTTGAAAATACCGTAAAATCGGGAAGCCTTGCAGGATCTACCGCAAATGGAAGCAAATTCCAGTACAAAGACAGCAAGGGAAAGAAATATGTCATTCCGGCAGCAGGAAAAACAGGTACAACCCAGAACTGGGCCGATGCATGGACAGCCTGCTTTACCCCATATTACACCTCAGTATTCTGGTTTGGTTTCGACAAGCCCGGCCAGTCCCTCGGACTTCAGCTCACAGGTTCAACCCTTGCAGGCTATGCAATGGCAGACTACATGAGAAAGGTCCACGACGGACTTCCATTCAAGAACTGGACTAAACCTGCCACAGGAACAGTTGAAGCAACCGTATGTTCCGTAAGCGGAGCAATTCCAACGCCAGAATGTGGAGGCCATACAATTACACTCACCTTCCTTGAAGGAACTCAGCCAACGGAAATGTGTGTGTTCCATTCTGGAAATTCAGCAGGAAGAATCCTTGGGCTCTACAGACTTGAGCGGGAACTCTACAAGGCAGGATTTGCCAGCGACCTTATTATCAAAGACAACACACCTCTTACATTCAATCTTACAGGAGAAAGCGTTTCTTCAGAGGATATGAGCGCTTCATACAACTTCCTTCAGGAAGATGAATTTGGAAACGCACCGGATTACAACTACCTGATGGACTAATTATAGTGGAAAGTCGAAGGTGAAAACTGGAGAAATTTGAATTTAAAATGTTTGAATTTCTTTTGAATTTTGATTTTCATCTATTGATTCGGGTTTTATAAAAATGATATAATCGTTGTTACTGATTAGCTTCCCTCTAACAGTACTTTGAAAATCAAGCAACCTTTTCTGCGCGGCTTGTGGAAATCGCCTTGATAAAACAAATTAACTTAGGAGCATTAAAAAAATGGCTACAAGAAGAACTCCACGTTTTAAGGAATGTAGAAGACTTGGTGTAAACGTATGTGGACACCCAAAGGCTATGGACAGAGCAGGAGCACCAGCTTTCAAAAAGACAAAGAAGACATCTGATTACGGTCTTCACCTTATTGAAAAGCAGAAAGTAAAGGCATATTACAATATCCTTGAAAAGCAGCTTCGCCGCTACTTCGAACAGGCTACAAAGTCAAAGGAAATGACAGGTGTTGCACTCTTGATCGCACTTGAAACACGCCTTGACAACTTGGTATATCGCCTTGGTTTCGCATCTTCAATCCGCATGGCACGCCAGATGGTAAGCCACAAGCACATTGAAGTAAACGGAAAGAAAATCAACATCCCTTCATACGCTGTAAAAGTTGGTGATGTAATTTCTTTGACAGAAAAATCACGCAAGTCTGAACAGTTCAAGAAATCATTCTTGTCTGACAGCAAAGCTAAATACGATTACCTCGAACGTGATGATGACAACTTCTCTGGAAAACTCGCTCGTCTTCCACAGCGTTCAGAAATCCCAGTTCAGATCAACGACCAGATGGTAGTTGAATACTACTCAAAGTAGTCTAAACAACTGGAATGCAAAGGCTCCCCAAAAGGGAGTCTTTTTTTTGTACTCTTCCACCCTTCTTAATTAAATGACATTTATCTTTCACTGTGGTATAATTTTATTGTGGGATTAAATGGGATATGTTGCAAAAAAGTGAATCTAAAATCTATATAATCGGCGCAGGTTTTGCAGGTCAGATGATTGCAAAGGACTTGCAGAGAAAAAAAATCTTTGGAACTGTAGCCGCTTTTCTTGATGACGACAAATCTTTAGTAGGAAAATCAATAGAAGGAATTCCTGTTCTGGGGCCAATCGCAGATGTTGCAAAGATTCTCCGTTGTGGACCATTGGACGAGGCCATAATCGCAATTCCAAGCGCGCCAAAGGAAAAAATCAAGGAAATTTACGAATGCCTTAAAGCAGGTGGTTTTGCCCATATCCGTATTCTGCCAAGCGTGAGCCAGATAATTGACGGAAAAGCCCATCTGGTTCAGACCCGTGAAATAGACCCTCTGGATATTCTTGGCCGAACCACGGTTATAATTCCACTTCACAAAAGCTTGAAATATTTGCGTGGAAAGCGGGTTCTCATTACTGGAGCTGGAGGTTCCATAGGTTCAGAACTGGCAAGACAGCTTCTTTCCGGCGGTGCTGAACGGCTTTATCTTTTTGGACATGGTGAAAATTCAATCGTAAACATCTACCGTGAGCTTCATGTACTTCAGCAGGAAGGAGTTGGTGAAAAAGCTACTGTTGTTCCAATCATCGGCGACATGAAGGACAAGGAATATGTGGACTACATCATCGGTAAGACAAAGGCTGATGTAATTTTCCACTGTGCAGCATACAAGCACGTTCCAATGATGGAAGAAAATCCAGTTGCCGTAATTGAAAACAACGTTTTTGGCACAAAAAATCTTCTGGAAGCTGCTGTAAAGCATAATGTTCAGAGGTTTGTGCTTATTTCAACAGACAAGGCTGTAAGTCCAGTAAGCATTTACGGTGCCAGCAAAATGCTTTCAGAAAAGCTTATTCTTCAGTATGCAAAGAAGGCTTCACAACAGCAGAAATTTATGTTTGTGCGCTTTGGAAATGTATTGGGTTCAAGAGGTTCAATTCTTCCTTTGTTCCAGCAGCAGATTAAAACTGGCGGACCTGTAACAGTAACAGACAAGGATATGGAGCGCTTTTTTATGACAATTCCAGAGGCCTGCTCACTGGTTCTGGAAACAGGCGGGGTTGGAAACAACGGAAAGTCATATCTTTTAGACATGGGTGAACCTCTGAAAATTTACGATATGGCCGAACAGATAATAAAATTCTCCGGACTTGAACCTGGCAAGGACATTGAAATTAAGATAATCGGTGCCAGAGAGGGTGAACGAATTTATGAACCATTATGGCTTAAGGAAGAAGAACCACGAAAAACAGAATACGAAAAACTTCTTGAACTTAAGAACATTGAGTTTGGTGATGAAGCCCTGGACAAGCTGCTTGCAGAACTTGAACCAATCTGCTTCTTCAAAGGAAATGATGAACTTTACAGAAACAAAGAAAAGCTCATAGAAATCTTAAGAAAATCTGTTCCAAGCCTTGATGAATTCTACAGAACCGTAAAAAAATCTACGTCTGGAACGCTTTAATCTGGATATAAAAAGGAGAACCGTAATTCAAGAATAAAATTACGAATTGCAAATCATTATGAAAGTTCCATTTTTTAAGCCATCATTTTCACAGGAAGAAAAAGACGCAGTTTGTGAGGTAATCGATTCAGGATGGCTCACAACCGGCAAAGTTACCCACGATTTTGAACAGGAATTTGCAGAATTTGTAGGTTCAAAACACGCACTGGCTGTAAATTCAAACACCAGCGGAATGATTCTTGCAATGGAAGCCTGCGGTGTAAAAAAAGGAAAGGCCGTAATCACCACACCCTACACTTTTGTCTCAACAGCAGCCAGCGCAGTCCATCTGGAGGGTGATGTTTTTTTTGCAGACATTGAAAAAGAAACCTACTCCATTGATCCGGACTCAATCGAAAAAATACTAAAAGCTGATACAGAACACAAAATAGTTGCAATTGTACCAGTTCACATTGCAGGAAATATCTGCAACATGAAGAAAATCAACGAACTGGCAAAAAAATATTCAACACCTGAAAACAAAATCTATGTAATTGAAGACTGCGCCCATTCATTTCCAAGCAAAACTTCAGATGGCTATGCAGGAACCTTGGGAGATGCAGGAATTTTTTCATTCTACGCCACAAAAACCATGACAACAGGTGAAGGCGGAATGATAACAACAAATGACGACAATCTGGCAAAAAGAATAAGTCAGATGAGACTTCACGGAATGAACAGGGATGCCTGGGACCGTTACACTTCTGACAAAGCAAGCTGGGAATATGACATAATTGCACCGGGATTCAAATCAAATCTTCCGGATGTACTCAGTGCAATCGGGCGGGTTCAGTTAAAAAAAGCAGAAAAATTCGACCAGCAGAGAAAAGAAATCGTAAAAATCTACAATCAGGCCTTTAAAGACTGTGATTTTCTTACCATTCCTCCAGATGGCGAAGGAAATGCCTGGCACCTTTATCTTCTTCGCGTAAATCCTGAAAAATTAGATTGTGACAGAAACACATTTGCAAAAGAACTTCAGGAAATGGGAATTGGAATTTCCATGCACTTCATAGCAATTTTTCATTTTTCATACTGGCAGGAAAAATATCCAGAATTCAGGGCAGAAAATTTTCCAAATGCCGAGGACAAATACCAGAGAACAATTTCGCTTCCGCTGTGGCCGGACATGACAAGAGAAATGGCTGAAGCTGTAATTGAAGCCGTAAAAACAACAGGAAAAAAGCATCATGTGCGCTAAAAGAAAATCTTCAACGGACAAAAACAAAAGAATTCTCTTTTCTGAAAGCTTTTATTCTGACATGACGGCAAATGAAATGCTTCACGGAATTTTAATCAGAAGTCCATTCTCTTCTGGAAAACTTAAGCTGGTTGAATTTGACGCAAATGAAAAACTTCCAGAAGGATACACTCTCATTACTGCAAAGGACATTCCAGGACAAAAAGCAATTTCAACATTCGGAACAAAAATTCCGTTTTTATGTGACGGAAACATAAAATATAAGGGCGAACCACTGGGAATAATTGCAGGCCCTGACAAAAAAATTCTGGAAGAGCTTTCATCAAAAATAAACATCATAGTAAGCGAAGAAACAAAAACTGAAAATGATGCAGCACAAAACGAAAAGGAAGCCATCGCCAGCAGAGATTTTACTTTTGGAAATGTTGAAGAAATCTTTTCAGATGAGGAAAAATTCGAACACATAATAGAAGGAAAATGGAACAACAGCATTTCATTTCACGACAACAAGGAAACTGAGGGCTGCTTCTGCTACATCAAGGGCGGAAACCTGCATGTATTCAGTCCCAGCAACTGGATTTCCCATTTAAGAAACTGCATCTGCGGTGCCACCAATTTTGCACCTGAAAATGTAATCATCACCAGAACAAACATCTTCACAAAAAACACAAATTCCATGTGGATTGACGGAATTCTCGCTGCTCAGGCCTGTGTTACAGCGTTAAAGACAGGAAAACCGGTGATGCTTAAGCTTTCACGAAAAGAACAGCAGCAGTTTGTGGAAAATCCTGCAAAGGTCAATGTAAAATATAGAACCGCATTGGACGAAAACGGAGAACTGCTTGCAATTGATGCGGACATAAAAGTTGATACAGGCTGCTTCAATCCGTTTTCTTCAGAAATTATAAACAGATTTATAATCGCTTCCTGCAGCTGCTATGCCACAAAAAATCTGAGGGTCAAGGCAAGCATTTATTCTTCAAAAAATCCGCCTGCTGCAATAAATCTGGCCACAATCGATTCACAGATTTTCTTTGCAATGGAAAGCCAAATTCAAAAAATTTGTGAAGAAACTAAATTTCTGCCGCTGGAACTGCGCTTAAAAAATCTGAACACGCCGCAGGTTCAAAAGAAAATAAAATTTCCTTTCAATTTTGCTTTTGGACGAGCCCAGGATGTTTTGAACAGCGTCTGTAAATTTGCCGATTTTAACAGAAAGCACGCCGTCTACAGAATTTCAGAAGAAAACCTGAATAGCATAAATGAAACTTCACCATACGCTCCACCAATGCGAGGAGTTGGACTTGCCTGTGCTTTTGAAGGATCAGGCTACTTGGGAACCCATTTCAACAACAAGAATTTTAATCTTCAGGTGACTCTTACAGAAGAAAAAAAGGTTATCGTAAATGCAATCCCTCAGTCCTACTCCATCAAAGAAATTTGGACAAAGCAGATTATGGATGCACTTGATGTTGAGCGAAAAAATATCAGCTTTGACTATGAAACTTCAACTGATTCAAGCAGCAAGGAAAACATCGTAATTCTTCCTGAAGCACTTTTTGGAAATATCAGCGTTAAGACACATCTTCTGGCAAAATGTCTGGACTCGCTCAAAAAGAAAAAAGAAACAGAACTTCCTGCAACTGTAAAGAAAACTCTGTCCACAGCAAGAAGAAATAACTGGGATCTGGAAAATTTTTGTGGGGTTCCATTTTTCAGCACTGCTTTTGGAGCCTGCGCCGTTGAAGTTGAATTTGATCCATGCAGCTACCGTGAAAAAATAATCAGCATTCACGCAATTGTGGACAGCGGAAAAATTCTTCACGTTAAAGCCGCAGAAAATGCAGTAAGACAGTCAATCCAGAAATGCCTTTCTACATTGGTTCAGAAAGAATGTGTTGAATGCCCAAAAATTACAGTTCAGTTTGCAGCATCTGAAGAAGAGCCGAAGCAGCTGGGCCATTTGATTCAGTCAATTTTACCGGCAGCATATGCCTCAGCCATAAGTCAATCCATCGGCAAGAATTTGAACGAGCTGCCATTAAAGACGGATTCTCTGTTCAAGCTCAGACTTTTAGAAAACATACAGGAGAAAGCAGATGAAAATTCCAGTGACGCTTAATGAAGAAAAAATAATCATCGATGAAAGCCCGGATACCTTTCTCCGTGAATCACTAAGAAATTCAGGTATTCTTTCAATCAAGGAAGGCTGCGAAAAAGGCCGATGCGGTTCCTGTACTGTTCTTTTGGACGGAAAACCTGTTTCAAGCTGCATTTTGCCGACTGCTATTGTGAAAGACTGCAAAATCATCACATTGGAACATTTTATAAAAACAAAGGACGGTCAGGACATTCAGAAAGGCTTTGCTACTGCCGGAATCAATCTTTGCGGTTTCTGCAATGCTTCAAGATACTTTTCAACCTATGCATTGCTGAACAAAAGCTACAAGCCAACACAGGAAGAACTGGAAGAAACAGCAAATTCAATAGAATGCAGCTGCATCGACAAAAAAAATTTCATCGCAGGAATTCTATATGCCACGGCAAACAAACACGAACGGGAAGGTAGAAAAAATGTCCTCATCTAAAAGTTTTTTTTACGCAAAGACTCTTCAGGAAGTCTTCTACCAGATGAAAACCATAAACGGACTTTCAGTTCACGGCGGCTGCACAGATTTTGCAATTCATCAGAAGGAATTTCCGGAAAACAATCTTTCTATCAGAAATATTGAAGAGCTGAAGGTTCTTGAAAAACGCGAACGATATTTTGAAATTGGAAGCGCAGTAACTCTGGCAGAAATTGAAGAGCTTGGCCAAAGCAACCTGCCAACAACACTTTACGAAGCAATAAAATCCATCAAAAATCTGAACGTGCGGAACATGGCAACAATCGGTGGAAACATATGCTCGCCGTTTTTTTATAACACTTTGTACGCACCGCTTCTGGCATTAAATGCAAGACTGGAATTTCAGAGGGAACAGGAAACAATCTATATGTCCATGTCGAAATTTGAAGGAGTGCCAGAAAATTCAATTCTCACAAAAATACGAATTCCTTATGAAGAATGGGAAATTTCAATTTTTAAAAGACTTGGACCTGCAGATTATATGAATGAATTTTCAGGCTCCTTTGTTTTTCTTGCAAATTCACAGAAAAATCAAATTTCAAACATAAGAATCGCCTTTGCTGGAAAATTCAAATTTCAGGATCCAGAACTGGAGAACAAACTGATTGGCGCCCATCTTCCACTTTCTGGAACAACGATTTCTGAGTTTGTTCTGGAAGCGGAGGAAGCCTTTAACAATGTGGCAGAAAACGCCCACGCAAACCCAATCTTAAAAAAGCAGTTCTGGAATCTGATAAATTATTCTCTGGAACAGCTGACCTAAAATTATTTTATGAGCATTGCGTCTCCGTAGCTGAAGAAATGGTATTTTTCAGCTACGGCTTTTTTGTAGGCTTCAAGAATGTGCTCACGACCTGCAAAAGCAGAAACCAGCATGATCAGAGTGCTTTCCGGCGTGTGGAAATTAGTGAACATTTTGTTTACGCACTTGAATTTGTAGCCAGGGTACATGAAGATATGGGTTGCAGAAGAACCAGCCTTTACAAAACCGTTTTCGTCGCTGGCAGATTCCAAAGTACGCACAGAAGTTGTTCCAACAGCAAGAATCGGTCTTCCTTCTTTTTTTGCCTTGTTGATTTTTTCAGCAACATCAAACGGAATTGAATAGATTTCTTCATGCATCTTGTGATCTTCAATATTTTCTGCACGAACCGGCAAGAATGTTCCAAGACCAACATGAAGAGTAACAAAACAGCGTTCAATTCCCTTTTCATCAAGACGACGGAACATTTCATCAGTAAAATGAAGTCCTGCTGTTGGACAGGCTGAACTACCGGTTTCCTTTGCATAGATTGTCTGATAGCGCTCTGAATCAGTGTCATCGTCTTCGCGGCGAATGTATGGAGGAAGCGGAATATGTCCGTTGCGGCTGAACCAGTCATCATCCAGCGGGCACTCAAATTGAATTGTACGGAATTCAGAGCCCGCATCGTTTTCATGGTCAATAATCACACCAATAGAACCGTCATTGAAGCGGTACTTGTTGCCCGGCTTAACTTTTTTTGCTCCCTTTACCATTGTGTGCCAGATTTTAAGATCCGGGGTCATCTGATTAAGGAACATGAATTCCTGTTCACGTCCGCCCTGACCTTCAATTTCACTTTCTCGAATACCATAGCATCGGGAACGGCGAACTTTGGAATTATTGAAAACCATCAAAGTGTCTGGAGTAATTAAATCTGGAAGATTTTCCATTTTAAGATGCTGAACCTCACCTGTCTCACGGTTCAAAACCATAAGCTTGTCCTGACCACGAATTCCGGCAGGTTTCTGTGCAATCAGCTCTTCCGGCAAATCAAAATAAAAATCTGAAAGTTTCATAAATGTTTCCTTTAATTAAAAAAGCTCAGGCTGTGTAGAAGCGGCATTTTTTGAAGCTTGAACCTGGGACAACCCCAGGTGTTCATAAGCCTTTGCAGTTACAACCCTTCCCCTTGGAGTACGCTGAATCAATCCGCACTGAATCAGATATGGCTCGTAGTAATCTTCCAATGTGTCCTGGGCTTCACCAATGGAAATTGCAAGAGTTTCTGCTCCCACAGGGCCGCCGCCGAATTTTTCAATAATGGCACGAAGAATCTCGCGGTCAAAATCCTCCAGCCCCAGTGAATCTATCTGAAGCCGCTTTAGACCGTCCACAACAATCTGCTTTGTGATTCTGCCGTTGCCGAAGAACTGTGCAAAATCCCTCATTCGTCGAACAACTCTGTTTGCAACACGAGGAGTTCCGCGGCTGCAACTGGCCATTAAAAGTGCTGCATCATCATCAATCTGGCAGTTTAAGATACCGGCTGAACGTTTTATAATGGAAGCAAGTTCTTCATTTGTGTAAAAATTGAAGCGCTGAATGATTCCAAAACGGGTTTGAAGCGGTTTAGAGACCATTCCTGCCTTTGTTGTTGCGCCCACCAGTGTAAAATGTGGAATTGGAATGCGTACAGTTCTAGCCGCAGCCCCCTGACCAATTACCCAGTCCAGCTCAAAATCTTCCATTGCAATGTAAAGCATTTCTTCAATTGCTGGCTTAAGGCGGTGAATTTCGTCTATGAAGAAAACTGTGCCCGGACTGATTGTAGAAAGGATTCCGGCCAGATCCTTTGGCTTATCCAAAGCAGGAGCAGAAGTCACCTTAAAATCAGCTCCAAGTTCATGGGCTGTGATTTCTGCCAGAGTTGTTTTTCCAAGTCCCGGTGGACCAATCAAAAAAAGGTGATCCAATGGTTCACGACGCTCTCTGGCAGCATTTATGAATACTGAAAGATTTTCTTTAATTTCCTTTTGTCCTAAGAATTCATCCAAAAGCTTTGGTCTAAGACTTCCTTCCTGCGCGTCCTCATCCATGGAAACATCGCTGTGAACAATTCCGGCATTTCCAGCACTTGAAAAGCCTGAAGCAGCATCAGCGCGGAAAATCTTAGTTGTTCCGCTGGCCGCCTGACTTGCAATCTGTGCCAGTTCGTTGAGATTATCTGATTCTGAATAGTCGTTTTTGTTTGTAAAATTTTTTGACATATATTCAATAGACCTCTCGACTACGCTCGAGGTGACTTACTAACTCCACTTTGTTCAATGTGACTTACTAACTCCACTTTGCTTGAGGTGACTTACCAACTCCACTTTGTTCGAGGTGACTTACCAACTCCACTTTGTTCAATGTGACTTACCCGATTTAGTTGGCAAGTTCCACCAAAGCTCGTCTAAAGATTGCGTCTTCTTTTTCCTTTTTGCTCATTGAATCAAAATTTCCAGAAGCCTTAAGTTCATCCACAAGCTTGGAAACAGCAACTTCAACCTGCTTTTTTTCGTAGCCCATTGCAGCAAGCGATGCAATTACATCAGCAAATTCACCGCCACGGTTCACAATTACCTTTGTTCCAGGAATGTCATCATCAAGAGTAAGCTTTCCCTTTAAGGCCAGAAGCATTTTCTGAGCAGTTTTCTTGCCAAGACCTGGAATTTTTTCCAATGCTGAAAGATTTCCTTCATCCAGAGCAGCAATCAACTGTTCCCTTGCAATGGAGCTCATGATTTTTACCGCAGATTTTGGGCCAACGCCTTCAACTTTGTTCAAATCAAAGAAGAGATCCCTGTCCTTTGCAGAAGCAAATCCAAACAAGGCCATGGCTGAATCAGTGTGCTGAAGCCATGTGTACACCTTTGCGCTTTCTCCCACATTTGGAAGAGAATCTATTGAAGTGTCAGGCACGATGATTTCCCATTCAATGCCGTTGTTTTCCAAATAAACCTTCTGGGGAAATTTGCCAGTCAAGGTTCCTGAAATTGAGTTGAACATGAAAAATATTATAGATGATTTTTGAATTGGTTTAAAGCGTGAAGGATAGGAAGTGCGGCGAAGCCGTTGCGGAACGCAGTGGAGCAATGAAGGCGAAAGCCGGAACACTGGATAGCCTGACCCGAACAAAAGTGAGGGGCACGCCCAAAACTGAACATGCCCCTTGAATATTCAAAACTTAGAATTGATTCTATTAAATATTCTATTTGATTTTTTTATTTGATTCTTTTTACGAATGCGTCTTTGTAGCCCCATGCCTTGAACTTTGCAAGAACTGAACCATATTCGTCAATGTTCAAAGGTCCAACAAGCACCTGATAAGTTTTTCCGTTTGTGCTCTGGATAAGAACAACAGGATATTTGCTTGAATACTTGTTGATGATGTTCTTGATATTGTCCACATTTCCAAGTGAAGCAATCTGAATGTAGTATGAACCGCTTCTCAAATTGCTGTGTGATGGAACGATGTAATTTGTCCAGTCATTTGTTACAACCGGTTTTTCAACCTTTGGCTCTGGCTTTGGCTCAACAACAGGTTCTACAACCTTTGCTGCAACAGGAGCTTCTACAACCGGTGCAACATCCTGAACTGGTTCAGCCTTTTCTGTTTGAGCAGGTGGATTTGGTTCTGTTGGAACAAGCACGATTGGTGAGAATGGATCTTCAGATTCTTCTTCAGCAGGTGCTTCTACAGTTACTTCCGGTTCCTTTTCTGCATATGCAGGAATTTCTTCCACGGCTGTTTCAACGGTGCTTTCTTCTGAAACTTCTGTTCCTTCTGCTTTCTTTGCAGGAGAATCAATTACAGCAGGTGGAATTTCTTCTTCAACAACGATTACAGGCTGCAGATTTTCTGAAACTTTGTCCTCAACCAAGGCTGGAAGAGATTCTTCTACAGGATCAAGAGGTTCTTCCACAAATGGAGCTGGAGGCTCTTCCTGAACAAGAATTACAGGCTGAAGATTTTCTGATTCAACAACTTCTGCTACAGCAGGAATTTCTTCTTCTGCAGTTTCAACCAGAAGTTCCGCTGTATTTGTCTCAGGCTCTGGTTCAGCAGGAAGTTCAACAACTTCTGCATTTTCAACAGAAACAGCCTCCGCAGCAAGTTCTTCCTCAGAATCTTCCGCAGCAACAACTTCTTCTACATAAGATTCGTCCGAAGCTGAACCTTCTGATTCTGCATTTTCAGCAGGAACTTCTTCTGCAATTTCTGTATTTTCTTCAGAAGCTGCAGATTCTGTAGAATCAGCCGGAATTTCAATATTTTCTGTGTTTTCAGCAATTTCATTTTCATTTGACTCAGGTTCTGCGGCAATTTCTGAGCCAGAAACAGAATCCATTGCAGCAGATTCATCTTCCTCATTTGAAAGAACTGCACTTCCTGTTGCATTTTCATCAAGGCTTCCAGAACGCTTTGTAAGCTTAACCTGAACATTTGAATTAGGCTGGATTCTCAACGCTTCAGCTGCTTCTGGTGAAAGGAGAATTGCAACGCCTTCACTTGGATCAATGGCACCCAAAACAAGGATGTCAGTTGTAGAACCAGTGGCAGGATTTGTAACAGTTACGCTGTCGCCAGGCAAGTAGCCAACAGTTCGAGCGAACAAACCTTTTGGCATGGTTCCGCTTTCTGCAACAACTGCCCGACCGTCAAGAGAAGGTCTGGCAACAGCAAACAAGGTTGCCATTGTGAAAATTGTAAGAATAAAAACACTTAATTTTTTCATATATCAAAATCCCCTCATTTAAGGTTTTTCAATCCCGAATTAATTTTGTAAGCAGCAAAACCGGCAAGATCAGCAAGGCCAGCCTCGTTGTTGTTTTGTGAAGTCACAGAATCCGGCATTGCAGAACCGTTTGCAACTTCCAGTCCAGTTCTGACATTGTAGGTCTTCCACTGAACTTTCTGTATGTTTTCAAGAAGAAAGGCATCAGGGTTTGAATCCTGTTTGGCAGGTTTATAAATCAATTCAACCCGAACCAAATATTCCATTCCACCGTCAAGATTTTCTTTCAAAGATGCTCTCAAAGCGCCCTTATTCTTGTCTTCTGAACTGTTGATCCAAACCGGAGAGCTGGAAACAATCTGTCCGTTCTCAAAAAAATAGTCCGTGATGCACTGCTCAAAAAGATACGAAGTCATCCAAACTTTTTCCTGACCAGGATGATTCTGGATAATCTGAATTGAAACCGATTTTCCAAAAGCTCCAGCAACAGAACAAAAGAATAAAGCAAAACTGAGACCTAAAACTGCCCACCGTTTTTTCATATTCCCCCGACGAAATTTATTTTTTTCCGTCTTTTAGAGTATCGGTTTTTGAAAAGAAAAGTTAAGGAAAAATAAAGAAATAAAAAAAAGGGGCGAAGTCTCGCCCCTAGTCCCAGCCAGCAAAGCAGTCTGGTTCCATACCCCACTCTCCTGGGGTATCGCTACCCCAAGCCCCGCAGTTTTTTAAAAATTAAAATAATCAGGCAAAGGGATTTCAAAAGTTTTGTTATTGCCGTTTTCAGGAATTGTAAGCCTTGAAGAACAAAGCAGAAGATTTTTGATTTTTAGAGCTTTTTTGGCTTTTTTGTTTAGCTTAAAATCACCGTGCTTGTCGTCGCCACAGATTGGAGCCTTGCAGGAAGCGAGATGAATACGGATCTGGTGCATTCGTCCAGTTCCCAGCTTTAAATGCAGCCGGGAAAAAGTCAAAGTTTCCGCAACTGGTTCAGCAGTGGTTGAGGCTCTCGAAACCACTCTTTCAAAAACATTTTCCACAACAAAATGAGTTTCAGAAGGCAGTTCCCGCGTTTTTTTCTGAACAGAAGCCTTTATCACGCCAGACTTCACTTTTTTTCCATTTAAAACAGGTTCCCCAAAACAAATTGCAGTGTATTCCTTCTGAACCTGCTTTGAAGCAATCAAATCAATCCAGCGGGAAGCTGCCTTTGAATTTTTCGCAACAACCATAAGTCCACAGGTTTCCTTATCAAGCCTATGAACCAAATAAATCTTAAAACCAACCTGTTTTGAAAATTCTTCGTCCAAAGGATGAGCAATGCCCTCGCCTCCCTGAACAGCCACACCAGCAGGCTTGTTAATCACAAATATTTCATCGTTTTCATAAATGATAGGAATCTGAATCATGTGGATATTATAAACAAAATCAGCAAATAATAAAACGGCCCAAAACGTCCCCCAACCACTTCCCAATTCCTACCTCCTACCTCCTAATTCCTCCTTCCTAATTCCTAATTTTCATTCCCTCTGTTATAATAAATTCCATGAAACGAATCTTTTCTTCCATATTAATTTTCTTTTTTTTAATTTTTTCACTTCATGCAAACCTCATTACTTCTGAAAAATTCAGCTACACTCTGGATATGCCGGAGGGTTTTGAAATTTCGGACATGGAGCAGGATGAAACCAGCGTCATCTTTAAGAACAAATACCTTGATGTTTCTGTTTTGATAAAGGTCTGGCCTAATTCTAAGTTTTCTGACTCCATGACAGCTTTGAAGGACACTTTGACCAGACTTAAGGCCAATTCTGAATATTCTCAGGCTATGTGGCGGCGACAGAAATGTACAATTGCAAGCTTTGATTCGCCTTCACTTTTAGAAGGAATTGCAAAGGGCTGGGCCTGTTCTATTCCTCTTCCACAAAAAAAAGGTTTTCTCACAATTCTTACTTATGTTCCACAAAAACTTGAAGCAGACTTGCAGCAGGTTTTGATTTCAATTCTGGATTCTGTGATGATTGATACTGGAAGCTACAGGGAACCAGGTCTCATCACTTCAACCTTCTACCCACGAAAACAGTCTAAAAAAATAAACCTTGAAGTTTCAGGAAAAAACATTTCCACAACAATAGATTCCATTGATGCTGAGGCAAACCAGTTCGTAATTGACCGTGAATTCAGCATTTTCACCTTCTATGCAAAGAATCAGCTGCCAGAAACCTATGATGCATGGCTTCGTTTTTACAGAGTTTTGGCCAGAGACACAATGGAGCGCGTAAAAAAGCCGGCCTTTGACATTTATTCAGCCATGAGAACTGAAGCTGAAAAATCTGACAAACAGAATCCCTCTGCAGCACTGGCTCAACTTCTTTTGACCTGGAGCCAGAATTTCAACTATGAGCGAAAGTCCGTTACTGCAGACAAGGCCGACATTGAATCAATTCCTGCAATTCTTGAAGGCGGTTCTTCTGACTGCGACGGCAGAAGTCTGCTTTTGATGTGTCTTTTGAAGCATTGTGGAATTGACAGCTGCATGTTCATTAGTGCTGAATATTCCCACGCCCTTTTGGGAGTTTGCTTTCCGGACAAACAGGGCCAGACCATTTCTGTTGATACAGAAACCGGAAAAAAAGAATATCTGGTTGGTGAAACAACTGCAAAGGATGTGACTTTGGGAATGATTCCAGCCTCCATGACAGACAAATCCAAGTGGATGGCTGTGGAACTGCCTTAAAAGGGGCTTGGGGATTTTCCCCAGGCGAATGGGGTGTGGTTGCAACGAAGTGCAACCCAGGGGAAAGGCTTTTCCCCTTAAATTTTTATAGACGATTAAGCGATTTTCTACTATTATTATAATGTTATGTTAGACCAAGTATTATCAGTTATTTTCGGCTCTCAGAATGAGCGTGATGTTAAAAAACTTAAGCCTATTGTAAAGGCTATCAACGATAAAGAAGAATGGGCAAAATCATTGCCGGCAGAGGAATATCCAAAGCAGACCCAGCTTTTTAAGGAACGTCTTGCAAAGGGTGAAACTCTGGATGATATTCTTCCTGAAGCATTTGCTTTGTGTCGTGAGGCTGCTTTCCGTGTTCGTGGTGAACGTGCTTACGATGTTCAGCTTATGGGTTCCATCAATCTTCACAAGGGACGCATTACAGAAATGAAGACTGGTGAAGGTAAGACACTGGTTGCTGTTGCTCCTGCTTACCTCAACTCTCTTTCTGGACTTGGTGTTCATGTTGTTACGGTAAACGATTACCTTGCTGAACGCGATGCAAACACAATGCGACCCGTTTTCTCTTATCTTGGTGTTACTGTTGGTACAATTCTTACCACAATGGACAATGCCGCTAAAAAAGAAAACTACAACTGCGACATTACTTACGGTACAAACAATGAATTCGGTTTTGACTACCTCCGCGACAATATGCAGGTAGACATGAACGGCAAGGTTCAGCGTGGATTCAACTACTGTATCGTGGACGAAATCGACTCCATTTTGATTGATGAAGCCAGAACTCCATTGATTATTTCTGGTGCAGGTGAAGACGATACTTTCAAATTCTACGAAGTTGACAAATATGTTGACCTTTTTGAAGAAGCTGAAAAGGATCCAAAAACCGATGACTATTATGATGAAGTAAACATGGAGCCTGAGCAGCGTGAAGCTTTGAAAGGCGACTACAAAATCGATGAAAAATCAAAGCGCGTATCTTTCACAGACAAAGGTATGAACAAAATCGATGCTATTCTTCATCAGCACAATCTGATTGCTCCAGAAACTTCTGTTTTTGACGAAGAAAACTTTGAATATGTTCACTACTTCACTCAGGCAATCCGCGCCCACAAGCTTTACAACAAGGATGACGAATATGTTGTCCGCGATGGAAAGGTTGAAATCGTAGATGAATTTACAGGACGTATTCTTGAAGGTCGTCGCTATTCAGACGGTCTCCATCAGGCTATTGAAGCAAAGGAACACGTTAAGATTGCACAGCGCAACCGTACAATGGCTACAGTTACATTCCAGAACTTCTTCCGAATGTACACAAAGCTTTCAGGTATGACTGGTACAGCCCAGACTGAAGCAGTTGAATTCCAGAAAATTTACAACTTGGACACAGTTGTAATTCCAACTAACGTTCCAGTTGCCAGAATTGACGAGCAGGATGAAGTTTACCTTAACGAAGCAGACAAATGGAGTGCCATTGTAAAGGAAATCAGGGCCGCTCACGAAAAGGGACAGCCTGTTCTGGTTGGTACAGTATCTGTAGAAAAATCTGAACTTCTTTCAAATCTCCTTACAAGAAACGGAATCCGTCACGAAGTTTTGAATGCAAAGAACCATGCCCGCGAAGCCTTGATCATCGCCGAAGCAGGTGCCAAAGGTGCCGTTACTGTTGCAACAAACATGGCTGGTCGTGGTACAGATATTAAATTGGGCGGAAGCTATGAACAGCGTGCATTGAGCAAGGTTGGAACAGAAGCAACGCCTGAAGAATATCAGGCTGCTGTAAAAGCAGAAAAAGAAAAGTGGCTGGCAGACTACAATGAAGTAAAGGCTCTTGGTGGTCTTTATGTAATCGGTTCTGAACGCCATGAATCTCGCCGTATCGACAATCAGCTCCGTGGTCGTTCAGGCCGTCAGGGAGATCCTGGACGTTCTAAGTTCTTCATTTCTATGGATGATGACTTGATGAGACTCTTCGGTGGGGATCGCATGAAGAACATCATGACAAGAATCGGTATGGAACCTGGTGAACCAATCTACCATCCTTGGCTTACAAAAGGAATCGAAAAAGCTCAGAAAAAGGTTGAGGAACGAAACTTTGAAATCCGTAAGAACCTCATTGACTATGATGATGTTCTTAATGAGCAGCGTGAATTCATCTACAAGCAGAGGGACGCAATCCTTATGGATGAAAATCTTTCTGAACGCGTAATGAATACTGCAAGAGATTACCTTGATCTGTGGTTTGATGAATACAAGCACTCTAAGAAAAATGAAGGCATTAAGGAACTTACAGAAAACATCAAGAACAACTTTGGTGTGCTTTTGCCTCCAGAAATGCTTGAAAAAGACAAGATTCTTGCCCTTCTTCAGAACGATATTACAGAAAAAGAAACACTGGTTAGCCATGAACAGTTCAACATGTTCATCCGCTACCAGTACATTTCTTTGATCGATAGAAAGTGGCTGGATCAGCTTGAATATCTTGACGGTCTCCGTGAAGCAGTTCATCTGCGCTCATACGGTCAGCACAATCCAAAGACTGAATACAAGATTGACGGTTTCAACAAGTTTGATGAAATGATTGAATCAATCAGAATTCAGCTTGCAGGACGTGTGTTCAAAGTAAGAATCCAGATTAACCGTCCTGAAGAACAGCAGCAGCCAAGACAGGCTATGCAGGGACAGGCTCAGCATAACGAAGCTCAGAGCATGGGTGATCAGGTTCGTGGTGCTCAGATGGCAAGAAACGCCCAGCAGCAGGCTTCAAGAACAATGGCAGGTGCTTCAACAGGCCACAGCGTTCAGGTTGTAAGAACAACTCCAAAAGTAGGCCGCAACGATCCATGTCCATGTGGCTCAGGCAAAAAATACAAACAGTGTCATGGCAGATAAGGTTGTGCCACGGACAACACACAAACTGGTCATGTTCGCAAGTTTTCAGCAATGAAAACTTGTCAGGACAGGACGTAATATGTCACCTCGAGCATAGTCGAGAGGTCTATAAACAGTTATCAATGATTTATAGACATCTCCACTTCGGTCGATGTGACAAATCATTTCTTTCCAAAAATATATCTGATGGTTTCGAGGGCCTCAAGCACCGCATTTATTTAAAATTCCACTGATTTCATTCATAACCCGTTTTTTATCCGTGGTCCATTCTGGTGCTACGAGGATAGATTTTGGCGGATCACCTGTGAGCCTATGGATTACACAATTTTCTGGAAGTTTTTTTAAAGCTTTTTCCAGAAGCTCAAAATATTGTTCTTTTTCAAGACACTTGAATTCACCATTTTGATACATCAGCGCAAGCTTTGTGTTTTTTACTACATATAAAACAGTGATTTTAATTCCAAATTTTTCATCATAGCCACAATTGTTTTTCACAACAAAATCAACGGAATTCAGCATATCTTCTTCAGTTTCACCTGGAAGTCCAAAAATCAGGTGAGTAACAATGTGAATTTTTTGTGAGGATTTTTTTATTCTTCTGACAGCATCTTCATAATCAGAATTGGTGTAGCAGCGGTTAATTGTTTTTCCTGTTTCTTCATTTGATGTCTGAAGTCCAAGCTCAATCTGAACAAAATGAGTTTCTGCAATTTTTGCAATTACGGAAAGAATTTCATCATTCAAGCAGTCTGGTCTGGTTGCAATGGATAAACCTGCAATTTCTTCACATTCCAGGGCTTCGTAATATTTTTTCTTTAAGCTTTCAATATCGCCATAGGTAGAAGTAAAATTCTGAAAGTATGCGATGTATTTTACAGGATTTGTTCCGCTTCTGCCCTTCGCTTTTTTTTCAACGAGTTTTTTTCCTGCTTCAATCTGTTCTGATATAGATTTTTGCCGTTCAGCAACAAAATCACCGCTTCCATTTTCTGAACAGAATATGCAGCCCCCCGTTCCTTTACTTCCATCCCGGTTTGGACAGGTACAGCCGGCATCAAGAGAAATCTTATAAGTTTTACAACCAAAAATATTTTTATAAAAATCAGAAAGTTGAAGCATTATGTTATTTTAGCTGTTTTAAACAAAAAAAATCCACCAGCATTTCTGCCAGTGGACTTGTTATTGCATTTTATTTATTATCGTTTCAAGCTCAATACTGTTTCAAGGAGTGTATCAGCTGTCTGGATTGTCTTTGCATTTGACTGGAAACCACGCTGAGTTACGATCATGTCTGTAAACTGTTCTGTAAGGTCAACGTTTGACATTTCCAATGCACCTGCCAAAAGTGAACCAGCACCTGCGATTCCTGAAGCGTTGATTTTTGCCATACCAGAGTTGTTAGACTCTACATAAGTGTTGTCTCCGGCTTTTTCAAGGCCGCCCTGGTTAGCGAATGTTGCCAATGCAATCTGACCGATTGTGCGGTTTGTACCGTTTGAATAAACACCAGTGATTGTACCAGTTGAGTCAATCTTGAAGTTATCAAGGTAACCCAATGTGTAACCGTCCTGATAGAAAGCCTTTGTTGAAGATGATGAAGCTGACTGTGTAACAGTGTTTACCATGCTTCCGATTGTACCAAGGTTGATGTTCATTGTCTGGCGATATGGAGTTCCGTCTTCATTGGCATTTGCCTCTGGAACTGTGTATGATGCCTGAAGAATTACTTCACCGTCTGGGTTTGAAACATTACCTGCTGAGTCTGTAACTGAAGCAAGTGTTCCATAGTTGTCAAAGTTGATGATGAATTCGTTTGCCATTCCGTCAGTTGTTCCAAGGCCAATGCGTGTCTGTGTGAAGTCAGCATTTTCTGGATCAATCTGAACGTTTGCGCGCCACTGGTTTGGATTTCCCTGTACGCGAGAGAAGCTTACGTTCAACATGTGCTGGTTACCGAAAGAGTCATAAATCTTGAATTCTGTGTTCCAGGTACCCTTTGCAATGTCAGCTTCTGTTGCACCGTTCTCTGGAATTTCTGGAGTCATTTTGTTCAAGTTGCAGGCAAAGTTGATGTTCTGAGTAGCTTTTGCAGGATCCTTTGAACCTACAGGAATAACGAGATCTGTTGGTGTAGCTGCTGTCTGAACGATCATTTCTCCGTTCATTTCACGAGCCATCCATCCCTGAACACGAAGTCCAGAAGCTGGATTTACCAATGTACCGTTTGAATCAACACCAAATGCACCGGCACGAGAGTAGAATGTTTTTTCACCGTTCTTTTCGATGAAGAAACCATTACCCTGAATTGCGATATCAGTTGAGATACCTGTTGACTGCAAGTTACCCTGTGTGAATACAGTATCAATTGCTGCAACAGTCATACCAAGACCAACTTCTTTAGGGTTTACACCACCCTTTTCTTCTGTTGGCTTAGCTGCTCCTGAAAGCTGCTGGCTAATCATGTCCTGGAAATTTACGCGTCCGCGTTTGAAACCAGTTGTGTTAACGTTGGAAATGTTGTTTCCGATTACGTCCATTCTTGTCTGATGATTCTGCAAGCCAGAAACGCCAGAATAAAGTGATCTCATCATATAGCTACCCTCGTTTTTAATTACCTGAAATTAGTTACATTCTGTCACCTCGACCATAGTGGAGAGGTCTGATTTCTCGACTACGCTCGAAATGACTTTATTGTGATTTCAACACAATTAGTTTGCGTAAACAGCCTTGATCTTGTTCATGTCGTAGAACATGCCGTTCACTTTTACCTGCGGATTTGATCCTGTTGTTGTTGCTTCAACAATTCCCATTGTTGTAGTGTCACCAAGATCGATTTCAACAGAACGACCCAATGTTGCCTGAGCCTGATTTGTGTTCATCATTGATGCAAGCTTCTCAAAGTTATTGCTCATGTTTGTCATCTGCTCAAGTGAAGAGAACTGAGCCATCTGTGCGATGAATTCTGTGTTCTCCATTGGACTTGTTGGGTCCTGGTTTGTCATCTGAGCCATAAGAATCTTAAGGAAGTCATCCTTGCCCAATTCGTGGCTTGGCTGGCGTCCGTTTACAACCAGAGTCTTATTGTACATGTCAACAGCATTCTGAACCTTTGTCTGCTCTGCTGCGCTCAATGTTGTGTTGAAATCCATAGTTTTTTCTCCCGCAAAATCTATGTTTTGATGTTTACCTTAAGAATATCGGCAGTTCATTTTTTGACTTAAGCAAAATCTGACCTGTTTTTACGCAACGATATTAACTCCGTAGCTTGAACCATCTGAATAAGCGGACTCAGCATTTCCTGAAGAAATTTCCTTAGATGAAACAAAATCACCATAAGTTCTTTCTGCCATGAAATTTGCCTGCTGATTCTGGCTCTCGTTTCCGCCCTGTGCAAAACTCTGCTGGTTTGAGAAATTCAAGTCAAAGCTTCCTGTCTCAAATCCGCTTTCTGTAAATGCCTGTTTAAGTGAATCAATTGACTCTCTGAAGGCATCTAAGGCTTCCTTGCTTTGAACAGAAATCTGTCCTGAAATAATCTTGTCGTTAAGATTAAGACTGATCTTTACGTTTCCAAGCTTTTCTGGACGAAGAATCAAGTTGATGGTTCCCTGATTTCCGTCTTTAAGAACAACATTTCCTGCCTTAACAAATTCTGGTGCATTTTCAACAACTGCATTTGTAAGCATCTGCTGAAAGTTTGAACCTGTTGCACCGGCACTCTGAGAATTGTTTGAAAGAATGTTTGCCTCAGCGTTGTTTGCAAGCTCCATTGTAACCTGCATTGTGCTGTCATTTTTCTGCTGATAAGTAAGGTTCATTTCCCTCTTTGCAGCAGCCTTCTGAACAACCTTTGCGTTTTCAGCAAGTGTTTCAGAACCTTTATAAGTTCTCAAATCGTGAACAGTAAGCTTAGAATCTGATTTTTTTGACTTAAGTTCAGAAACTTCTGCTTTATCAAATTTGTCAAAAGAAAATCTTTCATTGAGAATTGATTCGTTCTGTGAAATTTCAGCATCTGCAAGCTGATGAACCTGCTGCAAAAAGTTTTCTGGATCTGAAATGGCAAGATTCTGTGCAGTCTGAAGCTTTTCTGCATCTGTTTCAGCGCCTGGAATAAAATCAACTGCTGCATCAATCAATGCTGCAAAATCTGTATCCATTTCAACAGATTCTTCAGTTTTTTCTGAAGACAAAAGCCAGGCCAGCATCTTGTCGCTGACAATATTATCTGTTTCTTCAGTTGATTTAGCATTTGCAACGGCATTTATTCCGTCTTCAGAAACTGTGATATCTCTGCGTGCAACAAACTGAAGCTGATTTTCAGCATTCTGAATTCCCTGAAGAGCCGCATTTTGTGCAAGTTCCTCAGCGTCTTCCGGCTCACTTTTTGCAATTTCTGATTCTTTTTTATCTTCTGAAGATTTGTTTTGTGCGATTTCTTTCTTTTCGTCAGATGTTTCTGTTTTTTCAGATTTTTCCTCAACTTTTTCACCATTGCGGAAATCCTCTTTAGAAACTTCTGCAGATCTTACATCATCATTCTTCTGAACTTCGTCCTGAGCGATTTTCAATGCATTTGCAAAGCTTTCATCACCAGTTTTAAGTGGCTTGATTTCCAGGTTTTCAGAAGCCTGAACGAGAGGCACAATCTGTTCTAACTGTAAAGGATTCATTGGCACGACCTCCAAATTTAGAAACAATGGAATATCGTGCCGAAGAGAGAACCAAACTTACGACTGAGCTGAACTTAGTCCAGAGACTCAGGTTTGTTGGCCATTTTTCGCTGAATAGTAGCGGCGCGGTCAGCCTTCATAAACATAAGCCAAACGGAAGACATAGATGAAGATTTTGTGGCAGCTGCCATAGAGTCAGCCTTTCGCAAAATATCAATTACATCCTGATCATCCATATTGTCCAGCTCTGCAACTACAGTCTGAGGAGGCATACTGTTCAAGTACGACACAATAGTTTCGATGTTCCTATCTCTATCATCGTACTTTTTCAGTTGATTATTAAATGTTTTTTCACGTTCATCCTGAGATTTTTTTCTTTCTTCTAATTCTTTTGCAATGGCTTCATTTTCGCCTTCAACCTTGGAAATATCAGCTTCACGCTTGTCCAGCTCCTGCTTGCGGATCTCCAATGCTTCAAGTCTTTTTGCAAGTCTGTCATCGTCCAAATCAGCAGTAAGAGGTTTTCTATTGCTGGCACTTTCTGAAGTCTGTGGTGTAAGTCCAAAAAGCTTGTAAACTGGTGAGAAAACTTTTTTTGCATTGATTACGCCAAGATAGTCAAACCACAAAAGTCCACCCAATGCAAGAATGATGATTAAAAATAAAAGAAAAATACTTTTTCCGATTCCACCGTTTCCACGAGCCATAATTATCCCCTGAGCTTTTCTATACTTCTATATTACTATATTCGACATTCTACCATAAAAATTTAGGTCTTTGCTATAAGTTGAGAGAACCTGTAATTCCAAATGCAGTTCTTGCTTCTCCTGGCTTTGGATTCGGTCTAAAAACCATCACTCCACCTATGACAAACTGACAGGCTGGATCTGCCAGATAACCTGTATTCGGACAAAGCTCAAAATTTAAATTCAAGCTGATTCTGTCAGAATAATCATCAAAAGAAAATTTTTCAGCAATTTCCGCTGTTCTCAAAGCATCCCAGTATTTTTCATGGTCATAGGCAAAAAGTCCCGTGTAGGAAGCTGAAAGAGTAATTCTGTTGAGAAAAATAGAAACAGCCGGAATTCCCTTTTGAATTTCCCAGCTATGAATGTAAACCTTTGCATAAGCATCAGCAAAATAATTTTTTTCAGGAAACAAATCCGCCTGAAAACTCAGAGGAAACACAAATGGAACTCGTGCAAGCAGAGAAAGTCCAAGATTCAGATATTCGTCCTTTTGCGGAATCTTATGATTCACCTTAGAGAAATCCAGATTATAATCATCCCACTGAAATTTTATGAAAGGCTGAATTGTTATGCCGGCAAAATTATTGCTTTTCTGAGAGAACTTATGAACATTTGAAATTGAAAGGAAACCAGTGGAATTCGAAAAGAAGCCCTTTTTCCGGAAATCAGTTTCATAAACAATTCCCTCCTCAATTTCTCTTGTATCCAGAACTGTAACCCTTTGATTTTCTTCCCTGCCGTAAAAAATTTGTGAAGAAAGTCCTGAATTAAGCTTCCAGAGGCGGCCATTGTAAAGTTTTCTTGAAAAAACAGCTGAATCAACGGTCTGCTTAAAGCCTTCAGAATCAAAAATACAGGTTCCAGAAATCTGGTAAGAAGTCTGAAGGTCGTTTCCACGCAAATTAAAGAAGGTTCCATAAGAATTTGTTGAAAAATCATAGCCTGCAGAAAGAATCAGAAGATTGTCCAGCCATGGATTTGAGCTAGCATAGGTCACACCAAGCAAAGCACGGGATTTTTCTGAAAAATCAGTTTCATATACAGGCACAATTCCAAGTGGAAGCCTGAGACCTTTTAGATAATATGGAAGCGAAGAAAATTTTTCCGCAGTAAAATTGTTTTTTTTGTTTTCTGAAAAACCTGCTTCAATGTTTTCTGTTTCGATTTCGTGTTTTGCAAAAACAGCTTCAACACGCTCAAAGTTTTCCAGAGAAATTTCTGTTTTGTACAGAGGATTTTTTTCGTATTCTGAAGAAACAAAATATAAAAGGCAGTTTGAAGTGGCATTTAGAGAATCTTCATTCATCACGATAAATCCGTCCGTTACGCCAGAAACAATACCATTCACACAAACAGCATCTTTTTGATAAAGAAACTCACCTTTTTTTGATTCCAGATCATATTCAAAAAGTCCCAGTTTTGAGACAGAAGAAAGATTTTTTCCTTTTGGCGCCCACACAAAGGAAAGCAGAAGTTTTTTATCCGTTGCAGAAACCAAATGCAGTTTTTGAAGCATTTTTTCAGAAGAAAATTCAATTGTTTCAGAATCATTTTCCAGGGCAATGGACC
>JAGHUJ010000151.1 GCA_018064905.1 Candidatus Treponema equifaecale | reverse complement strand
ATCTCAGGATGATTCATAAGCTCCAATCTCGCACCATCTTCAAAAGTCAGAAAATATGAGCGGAATTTTTTTGACTCATTGTAATATCCGTCATTTGATCTTGCGCCGAAATAATTCACAAAAAAATTTCTGGCTCGTTCAAGATCCTTAACATACATTGCAACGTGTTCGATTTTCATTTTAACTCCTGATAAATTCAATTGTTTTTTCCTTCATGGAAATTCTTCCAACCTTCCAGCCGAATGATAAAAGTTCTTTTTTGTAAGTCAGAAAAGAATGATCCACTGGAATGCCTGCAATTTTTTCTATTTCATCAAAAGTCAAGTTGAATTTTTCATTTTCACTTTTTGAAACATATTCCCAAAGTTCGTTATACTTGCTCATATTTTATTTCTCGATAAGTGCAAGTTTTGCTGCTTCTTCCGGATGAATGATTGCCGTGTCAAAAACCGGCAGTGGAGAATTGTCTTTGTTTATGAGCATTCCGATTTCCGTACATCCAAGAACAACACATTCTGCACCCTGTTCCTTAAGATGCGAAATTACATCAAGGTAATACTTTCGGGATTCTTCTTTGACTATCCCAAGGCAAAGTTCCTTGAATATAATTTCATCAATCTTTTTCATTTCTTCATCATCAGGAATGATTACATTCAGGGAATTACTGGTGAACTTTTTTCGCATAAAATCTTTCTGCATGGTAAAGCGGGTTCCAAGCAAGGCGGCTTTTTTTATTCCGGCTGATTTAAGAACCTTTGCAGTTACATCACCAATGTGAACCATGGGAATGGAAACCCTCTTTTGAATTTCATCACTTACAATGTGAAGTGTATTTGTTGCAAGAAGAATGAAATCAGCGCCACCTTTTTCAAGACGAACTGCAGCATCCCCAAGAATTTCTGCAACTTCATTCCATTCTTCTTTTGCCATGTGCTTTTCAACTTCTGCAAAATTCACGCTGTACAAAAGAATTTTTCCTGAAGAAAGTCCTCCAAGAGCTTCCTTGATTTTTTCATTTATAATCTGGTAGTAGGTTACTGTGCTTTCCCAGCTTGTTCCGCCGATAATTCCTATGGTTTTCATAAATTCTCCTAAAGTTCATCATACCATGAATTTAATGACAAATGGTTACTGTGCAAAACGCAGAAGATATCCATCCGGATCCTGAATAAGAAATTCCTTCTGGATAATTTCATTGTTTCCTTCGCGGTAGCAGCTTGTTTCCATGTCGGCAAACAATTTTATGCCCGCCGCTTTTACACGATTGTAGACCGCTTCCACATCGGAAACACCGATTTCAAAATTTATTCCACGTCCAAAGGGATATTCAAGTTTACCCGTATTCCAGTAGCCGTTGATTTGTTCCAGCATGATCTGGTTTCCTTCGTATGAAACAAAAATAAATTTTTTCTCAGGTCGTTCATATTCAATTTTAAAGCCAAGTACGTCGCAATAAAATTTTCTTGTTTTTTCAATATCCGTAACCGATAGTTCTGGAATCAATGAGTTGAATTTCATTTTCTTTCCTCCATGTTGATTTTTCATGATTCAGCATAATGAACTTTATCACATTGAGCAATTCATCTAGTTTCCATTCCAGGCTGCGTGAACTTAAAAAAATTTGGAGACTTTGCGCTGATGATCCAACCTCCGTTGTAGAAACCGTTGTCATCGGCAGTAGGGTAGACAAAAATAACTTTTGCAGGGTTGTCCGTGTCATAAAAAAATTCGTTTGAAGTCCATTGGCTTCGGTTTTTGCTTGGATAGGGATACTGTTTTTCTGGCGGTGTGGTTACGGTGAATTTATAGCGGCCTGGTTTTATGTTCAAGTGCATGGCAACTCCGCCTTCAAGCCACCAGCTTTTTTCGTAATAGTTGATTCGATCTGGAATCGTCACCCATTCATAGGTTGCCTTTGCCGCAGTGTGCGTTACGTCATTTCCTTCCATATCTTCGATTTTAAGCCAGCAGCGCACAGGTGTCATCTGTTCCGTATTTTCCGGTCTGTAGATTATGAGCTCCCAGGGATTGTGGTGCAACGTGGTTTCATCTTTTTCACGGGCAGACAAAAGACCGCTGATGATGAGAAAAAGGAATGTAAGGTATGCAAAAAATCGTTTCATGGTTCAGCCTTAAGGTCGTCTCCAAAAACTGCAATTTCCAGAGATGCCCTTAATTATACAATATAAACTTTGCCATTGTTAACCGATGAATAATCGTCTAAAATATGCCCATATCATACCGAAGGATTTTATTATGACAAAACAGGTAAAACAGGTTATTTTCTGGGTTGGCGCTTTGGTAATCGGAGCCATCCTTGGGTCACTGCATGTTGGTGCAGTAGACAATGTATGTGATTTTGTGGCAACAGTTTTCACAAGACTTTTTAAGTTTACGGCTGTTCCGGCTATCGCAGTTTCAGTTCTTACTACTCTTGCAACTCTTGGAAGCAACAAGGAAACTGCAAGAATTTTTAGAAGAACAATCATGTACACACTTCTTACAACAGTTGCAGCTTCTACAATTGCCGCAATCCTTTTCTTCATCATCAAGCCTGAAGTAATTTCTTCAGCAGCATATGAAGGTTCGGCAGCGGCAGAAAAAGTTCAGAACATGAGTTCTTCTTCTTTCCTCAGCTACTTCACAACAGCAATTCCTGACAACATCATCTATCCATTTGTTTCAGGAAATGTTCTTTC
>JAGHUJ010000062.1 GCA_018064905.1 Candidatus Treponema equifaecale | reverse complement strand
ACAGCACCAACACAGTCAAATACTGCCCACTCGCCCTGTGGGAATTCGTACAGCATCATGCCTTCAGGAACTTTGCCACCAGCATATTTTCCCGCAATCAGATAAAGGAACTTTCCTTTTCCGGCAAGTTTTTCATCATCAATGTAGACACCATATTCACCAATGCAATTTTCCACCAAAGCTTTTTCATATTCATTTGCCGGCGCATTTCCTGCATAAACATTGGCTGCATATTTTTTACAGATTTCATCCCAGTATTTTGGAATCTCATCGTTTGCAGTGTCATAGCTGAATTCCTTTACAAATCCAATCACCTTAAATCCAAACAGGTTTTTAATTTTAACGTCCATTTTGTCTCCTCCAGAAACATCAATTTTGATAGCCAAAGGAAGAAATGTTTTGACAGCAGCCCCCTGCTTTACCTCACTTGGTGATGCTCCATGGAACCTTGTAAAAGCTTTTGTAAAACTTTCAGGCGTTTCATAGCCATAATCAAAGGCCACATCAATAACCTTTGTCTCAGTTTTCAAATCCAGTGCAGCAAGATAAAGCTTACGGTTACGGATATATTCCGCCACAGAGTATCCTGTCATTACCTGAAAACCCTTTTGAAAATGAAGGAGCGACATATACACCTGATCGGCAACATCCTGCGCACTGATTTTGTCCTTCAAGTGTTCCTCAATAAATTTTACTGATTTTCTGACCGCTGTAATCCATTCCATTTAAGTTTCCTCTTCCTTGTTATGACTCAATCATAACTGTTTCTGCAGAACGATTCCTGTCTTTTTTTATACAGATTTGTCAGGTTGTTCTATTTTAAACACCATTTGAAATTAATTTTTGAACTTCATCCAATTTTGGAGGATTCAATGGAAGCGGGAATCTTGAAATTGCAACGGCTGAACAGGCACTTGCAAAGCAGACAAGAGAATCATCATCCATACCTTTGAGTAGTCCATAGACACAGCCGGCTTTAAATGTGTCCCCAGCTCCAAGTGAACTTTTCACTTCAACCTTAAACACCGGCATTTTTTTTGCTGGCATTCCACGGCGACCATAAAGCATATCATTTGAACCTGTTGTCAAAATCGTAAGTCCATCTGAATCCTCTTTCAAAAGTTCAAAGGCTTCTTCTTTTGTCATGTCCCTGTAATCGTTTCTTAAGCACTCGATTGAAACTACGTTTACTGCACAATGCTGATGAAGATAAGTGTTGTGCGGGCAGTCAATTGTCACATAAGGCTTGTTGTGCTTTACGCAAAGTTCAGCAGTGCGGACAGTCTCTTCCTGAAAGAAGGGATCAATAGCCACGACATCAGATTCAATAATGTCCTTTTCCTTTGGCATGTTCCATCGTTTGATTTTCTTTTCATAAAGCTGCTGGAACATTCCCATGGGAGTTCTTTCCAATCCTGAAATCAAAACATAGTCCATCAGTCCTGAGTAATCCGGATCAAAAAATAGTGAAGACAAATCCACGTTTTTATTTTTATAAAAATCCTTCAGCATTGGAGCAACTTCTGTTCCAATGTGAGTGCCGTCGATTTTTACATCAACACCCAAGGAATCAAGAACTGTTGCACAGGTTCCAGTCTCGCCACCTGGCAGAAAATATTTTTCTTCTATTTCAGAATACTCGCCTGCAACAGGAAATCCTTTTCTCAAATAAAAAGAATGTGTTCCCAAAACTTGTCCAAATAAATATGCTTTGTTCATTTACATTTCTCCTTTTTAATCAAACTAAAAACGATGGCATTGGAATTTTCAAAAATAATGTTCCATCAGTGCCGACACAGGAATTTGTGCTGACGTAACATGTCCTAAAAAATCAGCTGCATCGGCCATTTGTGATTCTTGCCGTTTTGAATTATGCCATCAAAGAAAACTTTTACAGAATCATGCCTTATTCAAACAGATTTGTGCAGGAATTAAATGGCTTTCTTTCAATCCTTGCAAGCTTTGCAGGAAATATGCATGTTTTTTTCTTTTTCGTAGAATGCCCTTTTAAAAAGTTCAAACTCTATTTCAGACTCACATGCTTTTTTGCAATTTAACATTTTTTTATATGAGCCGCTCAAAGTGTTCTTTACTTTTTCACAGACAAAATCTGAGCACTCACTGCACCTAGATACTCCATGCTCTTTTGTTCATGGCAGCAGTTT
>JAGHUJ010000147.1 GCA_018064905.1 Candidatus Treponema equifaecale | reverse complement strand
ACAACACAAGGAGCCATACAAGAACGCATACCAAGTGCAAGACCTGAAGTGATTGTCAAAGCTGGACCTTCTTTTGAAGCTTCAGCAAGAACCTTAGTTGGATTGTAATCAGAAGAAGTGTAGTATTCAGCAAGCATACCGATAAGGATACCAGCAATAATACCAACAGCAGCACCAATCCATGGAGAAAGTGCACCGAATTTGAATCCCAATTTAGCAAAATCAACGTTTCCTGCACCAAAGAGCTTATATGCAAGAACTGCACCAGCTGCCATTGTAAGGAATGCACCTACATAAGTAGCACCGTTGAGCTGTTTGTGAACCTTGTCTGATTTTGAAAGGTTACGGAGAAGAAGTGAAGCAACACCGATTACACAAGAAATAAGACCAACTGCAGCAAATGTGAGTGGGAATGTGTAAAGAGCTGTAAGAGAATCACCTGAAACACCAGTTTTGATGATGAGGTTGTAACCAAGAGCAATTGCAGCAACGATAGAAGCTACATATGATTCAAGAAGGTCAGAACCAAGACCAGCAACGTCACCTACGTTGTCACCAACATTGTCAGCGATTGTAGCAGGGTTACGAGGATCGTCTTCTGGAATGTGAGCTTCTGTTTTACCTACAAGGTCAGCACCCATATCAGCAGCTTTAGTATAGATACCGCCACCAACACGGTTGAACATGGCAACCATAGAACAACCAAGAGCATAACCTGTAAGAACGTTAGGGAATCTTACGAGAGGAATACCTGTGAATGTAGCAGCAACAGTTTCTGTTGAGTTGATCCATCCCATTACATAGCCGAATACAACAACTACGATAGAAAGACCGAGAAGTGCAAAACCGCCAACACATAGACCCATTACAGAACCACCACGGAAAGCAACCTTAAGTGTCTGACCGATGTTCTGTGTCTTGTTAGCTTCGTTTGTTACGCGAACGTTTGCATAAGTTGCAATCTTCATACCAACCATGCCGGCAAGACCAGACATAACCGATCCAAGAAGGAGTGCAACAGCTACATACCAGTCAAGAGCAAGGAAAACTACAACTGCAACGATAGCAACTACGATTGCAAGAATGCGGTATTCGATGTTAATGAAAGTATTAGCACCACCACGAATGTATGCAGCGATTTTCTGCATTGTTTCGTTACCTTCTTCAAGATTCTTTACCTTGAAGAAACTGAAAGCTGCATAGCAGAGCGCAAGAAGTGCAGCAGCAAGCAGCAAAGGAAGTAAGAATGTCATTTTTTTCTCCTATGACTTTTATCGAAAAATTTTCCGATAAATTATCTTACCACAGCACTTTAATCTAGTTATGATATAAATATGGAAAATTCCGTAGTTTTTTCGGAATATTACTCAACTAAAAACTAAATTTTCATACTTTATACTGAGTAAACTGTAACTAATCCCCATAAGAATTGAACAAGGCTTCCAGCTGTGGCCGGCACTTTAAGAATTCAGGGCAAAGAACCGGATCAAAGTGGCTTCCGCAAGATTCTTCTATAATATTGAAGGCTTTATCATAGCCAAAGCTGTCCTTGTAAACTCGCTTGCTGACCAATGCATCAAAAACATCAGCCAGTGCCATAATTCTAGCTTCAAATGGAATAGTTTCACCAGAAAGTTTATTTGGATAGCCGTTTCCGTCCCATTTTTCGTGATGGAAGTGGGCAACATTGACTGCAATTTCCCGGAATTTTATGTCATCAGAATTCTGCAGGATTTTAGAAACAATAACAGAACCTTTTTCTGCATGCAGCTTCATTATTTCGTATTCTTCAGGTTCAAATTTACCCGGCTTGTTCAAAATCATATCCGGAATACCAATTTTTCCAAAATCATGGAGAGGGGCTGCCTTAATCACACAATTTGCAAATTCCTTGGTAAGCTGGGGAAATTTCTGAGTCTGTACCAGATGCTCCACGAAAATTTTTACAACATCACTGGTTCTTCGGATGTGGCCGCCGGTGTTTGCGTCACGGCTTTCAACAGTGCTGGCCATGTTCAGGATAATGTCATTCTGAACTTTTGCAAGCTGAGAAGTTTTTTCTTCAACCCTTGTCTCCAACGCGTTGTTATAATTCTGCATAAGTCGGGCTAGCTTCTGCTGTTCTGTATCATCACGAAGATTGATGCAGTAAATTGAATATTTTCCCTTTGTGTGAACGATAGTCAGACGAGTTTCAATTATCTTGTCATCCCGTTCAAAATATTTCACTTCCTTAAAATTTGGTTCAGAAATCCACTTTTGAATAAGCTGAAGAAATTCTGTGTGTGCTGACTTGATCTGCCGGTCAATAAAAAGCTCGTTTAATTCCGGAAACCAGGTCCTTGCAACCGAATCAGAACCGTAAAGCTTTCCCTTAGAATTGAAGAGAACAAATCCAAACTTTTTACTTTCAGAAATTGAGGCTGAAGAAATACTCCACATATCATAGCTGTTGATTCTGTTCAAAAGAACAAGCACCGAAATCTGCATAATCAGGAACGCTGCCGGCATAAGCTCAATCTGAATGTGCAGCAGTCTTTCCATAAAATAGACAATTGCCAGCAGTGACATATTTCCAAGCAGAAGCATACTTGTAAAATACGAAACCTGTCGTTTGCTTTTAAAGGATTTTATGATGACTCCAAAACAGGCAATAATTGCGGCACACATGTAAGTTGGATAAATAAAATGAAGAGGACCATAGGTTCGCACCAGTCTGGAAAGTCCAGGTGTCTGAATCAATTCCACTGTTTTATAATAGAAAGGAAGTTTTCCGATTGTGCTGGTAAGTCCCATAAGTGAAATGGTCAGCACAACAAATGGAATGGCCAGAAGCTTTCGGCTTTTTTCCTTGCAGAGATCCGCAATACACAAAAAACAGAAAAGTGGATTTGCAACACCGCCAAAATATACAAAATTGTTTGCAAGAATTGCAGCTTCAACAGATTTAGCAAAGGAAAGCTGAACATAACCAAAGCTTTCAAGTAAAACACAGGAGAAAAGGGCAACATACAAACCGCTGGAAGCCTTTCTCTTCATGGTTTTTATGAGAATGATATAGC
>JAGHUJ010000181.1 GCA_018064905.1 Candidatus Treponema equifaecale | reverse complement strand
TGAATGGCCTGGCGTGGAACTAATTTTCAATTCATAACCAAACGCACCCTAGGAACGTGCATTTGGTGGAATTGTCTTTTAGGAAAGCGCCGGGCTTTTTTGTTTCCGGCGCGAAAATCTATATGCGAAAAGGAAACATTATTTTTGTTCGTGCAGAACACAAGAAAAACTACACCTGCATCTCAAACAGATGCCTGCAGGACGCAAGACTCTCACTAAAGGCCAGAGGCCTTCTGGTCCAGCTACTGAGCCTTCCGGAAAACTGGATCCTCTACAAGTCAGAGGTCGGAAAGTACAACAGGGACCACAAGCATGCCGTCAATTCCGCAATCACGGAACTTGAATCCCTCGGCTATCTTCTTTCAAGAAAGAAGGACGGAAACATCTTCTATAAAATCATTGAGGCTCCTGAAGGAACAGTCAGCCTGTATGAGAAAATCGGTTCTGAAAATCAGAAATGCGATGACGTTTTTCGGAATGACGAGGTTGTTTTCAAGCCTGGGGAAAGCCGGAAATCATCATCCCACGAGGCTGGAAATCAGCCACTACTAAATAACAATTTAAATAACATTAAACTAACTACTACTAAAGCAGTAAGTCAGTCTTTGTTTTCCAATGAAGAGTTGAGGAAGAGCATTGAGGAAACCAATGGCTATGTGTTTTCGGAAGATTTCTACAGCAACCTGGCCGACCTGCAAAATGAAAGAGGCGTAAACCCTCTGGAGTATGTGAACTGGCTGGTTGACGTAAAGGGGAAAAATGCGGAAAGCGTACAGAACTATGTCTACAAGGCGGCCTCAAACCAGAACGTGGTTAACGAATACTGCAGGTACAAAAGGAACCATGAAAAGCAGCTCCAGCAGCTTCTCAGGAAAGAAGATCCCGTAGTCTGTCCTGAATGCAGCCACACGTTCAAGAGCATTGATTTCATCACAAGGAAATGCCAGTGCGGACTGTCCCTCAACGAAATCATGAACCGCAAAGGAGGCTGCAATGAGTAAAGCATTCTTTGATGAAACATCCGAACGCCTTCTTCTGGGAACCATGCTCCTGGACAACAAATGCATCGGCGATGTGATTTCAAAACTCACGCCGGAAATGTTCTACAACCCAAAGCACCGCATTATCTTTGAGAACATCATCAGGCTTTATAAATCCGGTGTGAACGCAGACATCTGTTCCCTCAATGCGTTCATGATGAACAACGGACTGATTGAAAAGGCCGGAGGAACGGTCTACATAGCAGACCTTACGTCAGATGTTATAGGCTGTTCAAATGCTGAATTCTACATGAACAATGTAATACGGCATGCACAAAGCAGGGCATTGAAGGCAACACTTTCCGAAGGACTTGGAAAACTTGGATCTTCAGACAACGCTGAACTCATCATGGACATTGAGGACAGGATGTTCAGGATTTCTGCAGCAACTACGGCAACAAAGATCTGGACTCCGGAGGAACTGGCCACGGAATACAACGAATACCTTAAGTACAACGAGGAGACCTGTGGAGAGGAAAAAGGAATCAAGGTTGGATTTCCTACCCTGGACAGAATGACGGACGGATTTCAGCCAGAAGATGTAATCATAATCGGAGCAAGACCTTCCATCGGAAAGACAGCCCTTGGAATTTCAATGATGCAGAACCTTCTTGAACGGGATGTTCCATGCGGATTCATCAGTGCGGAAATGAGCCAGAGACAGATCATGACCCGCATGATTTCCCAGCGGACAAGGATTGACGGTCCTACAATCCGAGGCGGCATGTATACGGATGAAATGAGACGGAAGCTTTATGAAGCGACCAGTTACTATGCGTCAAGAAAGTTTTACATTGATGAGACGTCAAACATTACCCTGAACAACCTTGTCTCATCGGCAAGGCACATGAAAATCCATTACGGGGTAAGGATCATTTTCATCGACTACATCGGACTTATTACCGTAGACGGTGACGGACCTGTATGGGAAAAGGTAAGTGACGTCTCAAAATCACTGAAGAGTCTTGCAAGGGAACTTAAGATTCCGATCGTCGCATTGAGTCAGCTTGGCCGTGAAGCGGAAGGAAACACTCCGAACATTTCAAACATCAGGGGTTCGGGAAGCGTTGAACAGGATGCGGACCTTGTGATCCTTCTGAACGGAGAACGGGACCTCACCTGCTACAAGAATCCGAATCCGTTCCTTGAACGTGACCTTACTCTTGCAAAGCACCGTAACGGTCCATGCGGAAAAGTTTACCTCGACTTTGAAAAGGAATTCACAATCTTTACGGAAGATCCTGACCAGGAAGGCCGTGCTGAAGAAGACATGCTCAAAAGCATGACTGAAAAGGAAAGGGAAGCATATTTTGAACAGAAGAACAGACAGGTTCTAGCAAGCATGAGCCAGCAGGAGGTACGGAAATGGCAAAACAGTTAAACATTTTTTCAGCCGCCTGCACTCCTGATCCAGTTGCAGGTTCAATTCACGAAACTGAAAAACACCTTCATGACGTGGAGAAAGCCGTGAAGTCAAGGGATAATGCAAAACCCCTGAACGACATGATTTCAGCCCATGAGAAAAACTGGGGAATTAATTCCATCACGGGAAAACCAAGGACCAGTACTCCCGGAGGATTCAAGGTTTCCGCTCCGATGGAATCAGGATATGCCAGAGGTCACAACATAAGGGATCCGAATTATGTAGAAGACAAAAAGCACATAGACCCGGAAGGCCATCACGAAACACTCCTGGACATGGGAACCATTGAAAAGTGTTATGATGAAATCTTTTCAGAACCCCTGGAGGAATACAACAGCAGGCAGAGCCGAAAGGACCGCAGGATTGACAACTACCTTACCCACATCCTGCATGACAAACGCAGGGGGTCGATGAAGAGAAATTCATCCGTCGACAACTCAAGGAAAGCCAACTATGGATTCATTTTCGAAATCGGAAACAGGGACCATCAGGTGGACAGGGAACTGGCAAACGAAATCCTGAAAAAATTTGTGACGGAAAGGATGCCGGAACGTTTCCCAAATCTGAAAGCCATCTGCATTGCCCTTCATGATGATGAATATACCATTCATCCGGTGACACAGAAGAGAATCGACAGTGCCCCTCATGTCCACTTTGATTTCATACCGGTTGCCCACCGTCTTTCAGAAGACGAAATGGAAGACTTTGAGAGATGGAAGCAGGAACTTATGGAAAAGGAAAAAGCTGAGTGCAAGTCCAAAGGAATCAAGTTCAGCAAGGAAGAGTTCAAAAGCCGTGACTGGGAGTATGAAAGGGCCAAGCGTTACGGAAAGGCTGAAATGAACAGTCTTTCCTTGCAGTCTTCTCTAAGCGGAGCATGTGCAGAAATGGGATTCAGGACTCAGGGAATCAATACCGCCCAGATTCAGATGGAAAAAGCTGTACGGGAAGATTTCCTTGATTTTGTTGAAAGCTACGGCATTCCTATGGACCGGACGGTTGAAGAAAATCCTCAAAAGAAAGTAAGGATTGACGTTTACAAAGCCCGTGAGGATGCAAAGGCTGTGATCAAGGAAGTCAAAGAAATTCTGAAGCAGGTAAAAAAAGACGACGCCAGAAATCAGAAGAAGGAGAAAGAACTTGAAAAACGGGAGAAGAATGTTGAAGGTCTTGAAGAAAAGAAGAAGCTTCTGGATAAAAAAGAGGATGAAGTTCTGGAACATGAAAAGGCTGTACAGAAACGGGAGGATAAAATTGCTCCTTATGAAGAACGCATTGATACTCTTGTTCAGGATGAAGCAGCTGTAAAAGTTCAGAAGGAAAATGCAGACAAAAGAGATGCTGAACAGGATAAGCGGGATGAAGAACTTGACGAAAGGGAATCATCCCTGGTCTCAAGGAAAGAATCTCTTGATAAGTCTGAGGACTCCTTGAATACCCAGGAAACTGACCTTGATTCACGGGAAGCTGAAATTACAAACCGGGAAGCTGAAGTTCAGAAAGCTGAAGAACGGAACAGGGAGGATGCAAAACGCAATCAGGAAAACGCAGAAAGGAATGAGGCAAACCTGAAGGAAATCAATTACAGGATTGAAAGTTTTGCTCCGCTGGAAGAAAAGTACAAAAAGTATTCTATGACTGTTAATTCTGCTGAACAGATTAAGGTTGATGTGGATTCCATCGGGAAACAGCTGATGGCTGAACTTGCAGAACCTGGTGCTTCCTGGAGAAGCAAAGTTGAATACGCTGTCGAGAACTTCAAGGACCGCTGTCAGAAGATTGTCATCAAGTGTCAGGATGCAATCCGTGGATTCAGGTATTTCCTACAGGGAAAGACACCTCAGGATTTCAGGAACCTTGCCGATGATATGGAACTCAACGGTGCCAAGAACTTTGAGGAATACGAGAGGAAATGGCACGGTGAAAGCCTGAACTGGCAGGTGGAAGAGAAACGGAAGAAACTGGCCCTGAAGCCAGTCAGAAGGTCATATGAAGTTGAACGGGATTAAGTGATCTATCCAACTGCTTGCAACCTTGCAAATTGGGGAAACTGGCCGCAAAGGGCCGGTTTCCCCAATTTTTTTTCATTTTCCAGCAGCAGAAGCATTCCATACAAGCCATTAAAATAAGAACCTGACAATAACGGTATAACACAATACCCACATTGTCAGCTGGCGGAACCACGGGTCCTGGCCAACAATGTGGGTATTGTGCCGAGAGGTCGTACCTCTCGGGCTCTCCGGGGGCATTGCACTGCCCCTCAAGACCAATTTGCAACATTGCAAATCGGTCTTTCACCCTTCGTGAAATCCTGCCGAGCAGCCGGGACATCGGCTAATCGGACTTAAATCGTAGTGGGGATTTCAATTCAGAAAAAAAGTGTAGGGAGTTTTCTGAATCTTATTGCTGAAATGAGATATGAAATTCAAAGTGAAAAATTGTGAAAGAGTATAAAAAAAAGATGGAAGTTTCCCGCTCCTTGGGTCCACTTCCAAACCCCGAAACCCGTCTGCCGCAAAAGCAGCAGACTTCAAAAAGCAGATTTCTCTGCCATTAATCACCAATTATTATTTAACTTGTCTGGAATATCAAGATTGTTTTTCTTTTCCCAATCTTCGCCATGCATAGCAAAAGTGGTTTTAATAAAATCCTTTTCCATCATTTCAAAGGAACCGAATTCCTCATACTGAAGAAGAAAATCTCCATGAGCCATAAGGCTTACTAAACTGACATCCGCTTCAAGTCGTTTACCGTCGCAGGCAAGAATGTAGCGGTCTGGAGTTATAAACATAAAATCTTTGAACACTTCCAGATGATGAAAATCAGTCCAGCGGTCAGCGGCCAGTACAAGAAGCGGATCTTTATTGTTCAGGCGGGTCTGGTCGTCACTTTCGGCATTGCAACACTCATTGCAATCAATATTAGATTTTTCAATTTTATACACAAACCAGTCATCAATACGATTATATTTTGTAAATCTGGATATCTTTTTTAGGATTTTTTTGCAGATAAGGGTCAGCTCGTAAGAATTTCTATAAAGCACTTCTTTCTCTTTATCATCCCAAGACCCCAGCATAGGAGATAAATCCTCTTGAAAGAGCCGGATAAAAGTCCAGCCTGTGAATTTATATTCACCAATCTGCAATTCCTGACGGCAGCCATCAAAAAAAGGAACTTCAAGATATTTAGGACAGCTTTTTAAGAATTCAGCATGAGAATCAATTTCCCTCTTAATGTGATTTGCAAAAGCCCTTTTAAGATAAAAACATCTTTGAGTCAAAGGTAATAAATCATTTTCAGAATCACCTTTTACACCCTGGGTAGAAATATAAGTTCCATCTTCAAAAATCTGTTTTCGTACAAATTTTGAATCAGGTCCTTCATCAAGACTGAAGTATTCAAAAATCACCTTGCAATCAGGCGGTGTAACCAGCTTTAATGATTTAGAGCGAGTTCTGATTTTTTCCTTCTGCTTTTTCCCAAATTTAACACTTCGCGCAATAGCAGCTTTTCGCATTTCTTCATCTGTCATGATTACCTTCTTCTATTTCCATCTTGAAGAATAATCTGGTCCAGGCGCAAGAATTATTCCTCTTTCCTTGTCATACTCAATTTTGAAAAACAAGCACGACCAGTCTTCATTGAACACATCCTCTTCCATCTCAAAACCATCCATGGCATCTATACTTCCATACAGAATTGACAGAAAGTGTTCAACATCACGACGGTTTGGAAACTTTGCATAAACATGATCATTTTTGTAAATTGCAAAAACATCTTCAATTTCGTGGAACAAAATCTCGTAACTATCCATGCGCTCCTCCTTGAATCACATGAATAATATAAAAAGAAAAATTGGACAGTTCAGTTTTTCGATGATTTTTTTCAGTAAAAGATAATACTAAAAGTATTTTGCCACTATTACACTGATTTATTCATTTCATCAAAAGCGGCTTTGATTTTTTCCCCATATTGAGTTCTTAAATTTCCTTTTAAACTTTTTGATGCATATCCTGGGGCAATTACCGCTTTGATTTTTTTACCATCAACATTAAGGACTAATTTTATTATCTTATAGTTATTTTTAGTCAAAGAATTATCTTTTTTCACCAGCTTAAATGGTTCTATCGGCAAATATTGTTTAACAAAACGAGGATTCAATTTTAATATTTCTTCAAATTCTCCCGAACAAAAAATCACATATTTCCGTTCATGTTTAGCAATGAATCCAAGAATGCGTTCTAATGGTTTTGATAAATCACATGTTTTCAAGACTTTAGCAGTATTGAAATCAGGTGACCCAAAGGGTACTAATTCAAGCTGAAGTTTCTTATCAATTGAAAAAGCCAAATTAGTATTCGAATCTCCGTCTTTAAAACCAAAAAAATCTGCAAAAGCCAAAAGGAATAATAATTGATTTTTATCGAATGTTGATTTATATCCAACAGTCTCGATATATTGTCTTTTCCCGAATTCCTTAAAATATTGAAGATAATTATCATAGGATTTAAAATAGTTTTTCTGATTTTCATCAATGATCTCATCAAATTTTATATGATAACGGTTAAAGTCTTTGGTTTTTCCATCTCTTGCTCGTCTTGGATTAAGCTGAACCATTACAAATTCCGAATTACTGTCACCAGTGAAAAAATGCGGAAAACAATCGTCAAACTTATCATTTTCCAGTTGAATCCCATCGTTATAATAATCAGCTTCGGAACATTTTCCATAATTCTTCCAGTCAAAATATGCTAGTTTCATAGCTTCTTCAAAATCATCAACAAAATCCATTATTTCCTCTCAATTTCATTATCTTCAATGTCACTATAAATAGTTAACTTGCAGTTGCCATTTTCATCGTAGAATTTTTGCCATTTGAAATAACCATTTTTAGTAAGGATAGGTTCACCATTAATTCCATAAGAGGTTTCTTCAATTTTATTTCCACGCTCATCGTATTTTGCTTTCCACATATGACGCTTGGCAGGATTTAAAACAGGTTCGTCATTCAATCCAAAGAATGCTGTCTCTATACAATTCCCAAAATTATCGAATTTTGCACAACCTTTTGCATAACCGTGGAAAAGAACTTTCTCGCCATTAAGGCCAAAATATGCAAGTTCAGTTCCGTTTCCTTCTTCATCATGTTTTGCTGTCCTTTTGGCATAACCATCAGAAATTAAAACAAATCTATCATCAATTCCAAAATAAGATGTTTCTATAGCAAATCCTCTCTTATCGTATTTTTTCTGCCATTTGGAATATCCCGAATCAACAATTATCGGTTCACCATTAGTTCCATAAAACGAACGTTCAATTTCATTATTGTTTTCATCAAATTTGCTTCTTCTAATGGCATTTCCCAAAGCAGTTGAACACAGATTTCCGTTTGGATCAAAGTATTTTATTTCTGTCAGATTGCCTTTATCATCATAAGTACATTCGTATTTTGAATAACCTAAATCATAAGTACCGAAAAAAACTGTTTTTACACAATTTCCATTTTTATCATATTCTTTTTTTACTCTATTGTTACCCTCATTATTTTCAATACTTTTATTATTTTCGTCATAGAAAGTTCTTTCTAAAACATTACCAACCGGATCATACTTAATTGTTCTAATTGCATATCCATTCAAGTTTATTACAGGATTTCTATTTTCATCCACCCAAATTTCTTTTATTTTAAATCCATTCTTATCATATTCATAATTTATTCCTGCAGAGCCATATTTTGATTTACAACGTTTTCCATCTCTATCTAAATACCACTTTTTTGTAATAAGACCATTTGAATTTCTTTCATACTCAATTGCATAGAAACCATCATTATTACTTACCGGAAAAAACTCATTATGATACTTATGAAATGATTCTTTAATTACGAATCCATTTTCGTCACGAACTAAATGTATACTTCTAATATTAGACTTTTTATTTCCAGCATTGAATCCATCATCTTCGGGAGTAAAAAAACTACCTGCATACAATTTTGAATTTTCGTTTTTATCACAGAAATTTATTACGCAATAATTCTTCTTGAATTCTTTTATGCATATTGTGTTCCCATATCTGTCTCTGTCTTCAATATTAAGAAGATTGCCTTTTTCGTCATAATGGAAAATGCTGTCTATAATCTTGTCTGCCTCATCCTGTTCAAAATGAGGTATTAAAGTTCCATTACCATTTTCATAACGAACTTCATAAAGGAGATCTTCCCTAAATACAAATTTATAATGGGGAGTTTTTTCCCAATCACCATTAGTCAGTTCACAAATTCCTAGAGGAATTGCATTTCTATCAACATAATCCTTGAAATATTTTTCCTGATGAGCATATTTTCTGTATGCCCCATAGTTTAAGCCTAAAAGACGTGCTTTAAGTGCATCAAAAATTTCATCTTTGATTGCTTTTTCTTCTGCAGTAAGATTTTGTTTTTCCGTCTCCCCGTTCAAGAGAGTTCTAATTTTTGTTCCGTCTATCCCAATTATTTCTTTTTCTTCATTTTCATTATCAGAAAGATTAAGTAGTGATGGAGGAAAGCATTCGTTCTTACTGTGAGGTGCACCTTCAATTATCAAAGGAATAATGGAATCGGCATCTTCATTATGATATTTATAGAACCGTTTGATTTCTTCATTACACCATGAAGTACAGTTATCTTTTAATTTTGCATAGTTAGGAGAGCAAATTGAGATGAGGTATTTTGAATTCATAAGTCCAAATTCAACTTGTTCATCCAATGTTCCATTTCCAAAATTATTTTCATCACGAAAAATCTGATCAAATTTAACGGAGATCAATTCCGGATTATGACTGCATATAATTAATGGAATCTTATATTTTTTTAATTCGCATTCAACAAATCTTGCAGTTTCCCAATCAGTATGGCTGTAACTTATAAAAGCAATCCAATTATAAAAAGAGGTCTGTCCATTCTTTCTTGTACCACATACACTACAATAGTTCGCTTTATCTTCTAATTCATTACCGCATTTGTTGCACTTCAATTTTATGCTCCCTATTTTAGTATTATAACACATTTACCATTAGATAAATCATTCCTTATTTTGAACTTAACAATATTTCATTTTATATTATTAAACAATTTGATTTGTTTTTAATTATAGAGAAACCATGTTATAATTCGAAGGATAAGGAATTATTGATAAAAAACCAATATACATTCAGGAGTATGAAAATGACAGAATCAAAAGCTGAAGAATTTACAATTGAAAACAACTGCGTAAAAAAATATAACGGGAATGCAGAAGTTATTAGGGTCCCTGCAGGAATTACTGCTATCAGTGATATTGCTTTCAACACAAAAGAGAGCATAAAGGAAGTTTATCTTCCTGAAACTGTTTCCTCTATTGGTAAGGGTGCATTTTCCAGGTGCAACAACCTTGAGAAAGTCGAGATGCTAGGCGTAAAAACTATCGCTCATCATGCATTTGGATGGTGTCCGGCACTAAAAGAAGCTGTTGTTTCTGAAAACCTGGAAAATCTGGAAGACGAGGCCTTTTCAAACTGTACAAATCTTACTACCCTTAAACTGTCACAGAAAATTAAAGTTATACCTCAGGAATGCTTTTCTAACTGTAAAAATTTGAAATCCATAATCCTACCTTTAGGAATAAAAGAAATAAGAAAAAATGCATTCCAAAAATGTGGTTTGGATGAACTTATCATTCCAAATACTACATGCAAAATTCAAATGAATGCATTTATTGGATCATCACTAACATTGAAATTACAGGGGCCTGATTTTAATAATTACAAGACAAACGGTTCCGCATCAAAACATGAATTTGTTTCTATGGAAGAAGCAATGAAATATTATCCAGAAGATTACAAAATAGAAAAGGAAGCCCTGGATAAAATCAATACGTTTAAAAATTCTGTTGAGGAAACTCTTGCAAAATCAGCAAGCAATTTACCCTTCACATTCCATTTATTAAAGGAAAATGGCAAGAATGCAGACATCTATATAAGATGCGGTAAAAGATATGCATTTTTAGTTTCACCGCTGGAAGTATCAGAAAAAATACAATCATTCATCAAGGTTTTCTGTGACTACAGCAAAACAAACGATGAAGTTATTGATGCAATGAAGCCTGCAAAAATCAAACCGGGTAATACAAAAACAAACATGAACCTTTCTGGAGGAGATGACAAGGAAGTTGTTCTATTCTGCAAGGAAATAAACTTTTTCAGACCAAAAGACGGCATTACTCTTGAGGGATGCGAAAAATTCACCTTCACAAAATGCATTCAAAGCATCAGCAAAGAATCCTCAACCGTCTATTACTATTTGAGAGATAAAAAAGAAATAACCTTTGTAAAAGGTTCTCCTTTTGTTGAAGAATTCAAAAAAGAAATGGAGTACTATGCGAAAACTCCTGGAGATACTTCAAATCAGAATGTTATCATAAAGGAAGAATAGATTTCTTACCATGAAAAAGCCGTCTAACATGAGTTTGTTAGACGGCTTTTTTTATGAAAATGCTACTATTGCTCTTTTATTAAAACATATTTCACACCAGAAACATTAATGCAACTGTCTTCAAAACCCAAAATGCTTGGAATGTTTCTGATAAATTCAGCATCATAATCCTTAATATGAGGATCAAACACCTTTATATTTTCATCAAGCTCATCCCATGTGCAGATACATGAATGAAGCTTTGCTTTTGTATGTTTATGGCTCCCTGAATTTGCCGAATATATTTTTGCATCATCTATTGAAACACCGCGCCAACCTTCAGTAATCAGAAAGGAAAGCCAGCGATCGTGTTCAATACGGCTCAACTTTTCCATTACCACATCATCCTCAAGAAGTTTCTTTAATTGAATCACATTGCCGTTCGAATTCTTGACTTCTTCTTCAGTAGCATTCTTAAATTGCTTAATTTCATACCCAAGCATTTTTAGTTTATATTTAATGTGGAGGACATTCGCTGAATTAGATTTCTTATCGATTTCGCTATAATTGAAAGTTTTTAAGATATCTGAGCGGGGAACCTCAATGTCACTGAACATATTTTGATAGGCGGCATGAGCATTTAATGCCAGTTTATCCAATTCATTATCAACTACTTTATCATAAGAGTAGATGGAGTTGTTTGAACCAAAAGGAACAATGTTATAATTTTCTGCTTTTGATGAATAAACATCCCATCCTTTAAGACTGATTTTCTCACGATTTACAGCAGCAAGTTCTTTCACCGATTCAGCTTTCTCATCATCAAAAATTCTTACGGCGATAAAAGGTTCATTAACATAGTCAGAATCAGAATAAATGAAGAACCTTCTTAAAAACAACGCTATATCAATTGCAAGTTCATCGTCATTAAGACATACAACAGCATAATTTGTTTCAAGACATTTTTCTTTCAAAATTTTATCAAAGTCACTCTTTGTTACATCAGCATCATAAAAATTCAAATTGATGTTCCACTTTGGATTGAAAAGTTCTGGACATTCATGTTCCAATTTTTGACTGATGTCGGATGAATGTACATCAACAACATTAATTTCTACTTTACACCCTTCACCTAACTGACAACTCCAAACTGCATTTTTAAGAACTGCAATCCCCTGTCGATCTGCACCCACAATCAATACTGATATGTGCTTATTATCATCCCAACCGGGAGCATTATAGAAGGGATGGTTAAAGATTAATTCATTTGCATTTTTTTGATGAGTATTCACAAGCTTTACAGAAATACCCATTTTATCTGTTGAGTTAAGAATTACATCGGCATCCTTTGCTTCAGAAAAAATAGAAATCGTTACATTCTCAAGCAGACTTGATGAAGAAAACTTTCCCTTATATAAATTCAGAATCTGCAAGCCATCAGAAAGATTTTCGTCATGGTTTTCTTTCACCATAAAAAAATGAAGTTTATGCCCCGGCTTCTGAATCATTTTACTGCAATCATATTTGAGAATGAGAAACTCTTCAAAGAGAGCATCTTCCTTTAGTTCGTTCCCTTCATTGCAGTTGTAAAATACCAGAAGAGCTTTTTTATTGGATTTACGAATTGTTTTAGCCAGCAACAGTGATTTTTTGTTTAATTCAGAAAAATAAAATATGTCATAGAATGAATTCAGACAGTGGAATTTTATTAGGCAGATTGCGTCAGTAAACAGGCTGAGTATAAATCCGCCAAACACAATAAGCATTAAATAGGATTCTACAATCATGAATATTCTGTAGATATAAGAAATCTTTGTTGCTTCTCCAATCCAAAATGGATAATCACCATCCAAACTACCCAGCTGCAAAGCAGAGAGTATTACGGTAACTAGAGGAATACTATCATCTTCTGCACATTTATTGTAATTAATGATGAGGGGACAAAGAAGGATAACAGCAACCAACAATATGCCGGCAGACAGAATTCTGATTGATTTCTCAGTTCTTCCATTCTGCACAAAGGCTATTACAAATGTTGCAACGAGAACAAGTAAACTGATTATTAAAACTATTGTCATACAAATCTCCTGTATCTAAAAATATGATGGTCCTTTAACTTGACCATTATAGCACAAATTTCAACCAAGAGTTATTTCCATCATGGGCCTTAAAATCAACTTATTCAGTTCAGTTTGTCAAAGTTGAAAAAGTCGGTTATTATGTTTTCGACCAGCTGACTTTGTTTTATTTCAAATACATTTACAGAAATCTTTCCGGAATGGCAGTAATGAATCCCGATGCATTCTATATCAGGTTATAAAAAAATTGATGAAGAATGTGGTACTGAAATAAGATTTAGTGTTTAAAATTAATATTTTTTGAACTTTCAGATTTTTCATTTTATATTATGTTTAGGAGGCGTGATAAAAATTACATGGAATATGAAATAAATGATTATGTTTATGCTGTATTAGATGGTACGGGTGTTTTTGCAGCATTTATAGATATAATAGATATTGAAACAGATCAAACAATCCTTACCTTGGAATTTCCTCTTGCATCAGATTTTTCAGAATCTTTTTCTATACAATCTTCCATAGCAAAAAATGCATTTAATAATAAATATGGAGAAATAAAAGGTTTACAAATATTGAATGATGTCAGAGATTTCATTTCTACAAACTTCTCAAGATAGATTCTTTCATATGGAAAACAAACGATTATTGGATAGGTTGAAAAATTATTTGCAAAATATAAGTACAGTTTACGAACCATTTTATGAACCTGGATGTGAATCCACAGATCCTAAAACAGGGAAAATAGTCATACTACAGGATGATGGTTCTTGGAAAGAAATAGATGACATTCAATAATCATCTCTTAGGGAAAGTATATTTATCTTGTATATTTTAAAATATATCCTTGTAATCTACTTAAAGTGGTTAAAAATTAAAGATTAAGTAGATTATAAGGTGTTTTATGATTATTGGACGCAAAGAAGGTAATATTTATAGATGAACTTTCATGGATGGACACACCAAAGTGTGATTTAATGATTGCACTTGAAAACTTCTGGAATGCATTTACATCTGCAAGAAAAGATGTAATTCTTATTGTATGTGCATCAGCAACATCATGGATGTTATCTAAAGTCGTTCATAATAAAGGTGGGCCTTACAACAGACTGACAGAACAAATTAAGCTGCAGACATTCTCATTAAAAGAATGTGAGGAATATATAAAAGCAAATAACCTCATTTTAACAAGAATTCAAATTATTCAATATTATATGATTTTTGGTGGTGTACCATTCTACTGGAGCTTTCTGAAAAAAGGATTAAGTATTCCTCAAAATGTTGATAACACTTTGTTTGCGGAAAATGCTCCTCTTAAAAATGAATTTGAATATCTATATGCATCTGTTTTTAAGAATCCTAAGGTTTATCTTAAGATAATTGAAGCTCTTGGAACTAAAAAAATTGGAATGAGCCGGGAAAAATCCCCGACTATCGAACTTTGGTAGAAAAAACAGGTAGAAAAAAGTATTTCTGGTTATAGTTTAGTATAGCATTTTGCTTGACCTAAACCCGAAAACATCATAAAATTTAATTAAATTATCGTTAAATAAGAATAGGTAGAGCGTGGTGTAGTTCTCACTGGTCTCCTCATAACCCGGAGGCCGTAGGTTCGAGTCCTACCCTCGCTATACTTGTAAGTCTATATGTTATATAGATTTACGACTACTACCAAACCTAATTAGTAAGG
>JAGHUJ010000118.1 GCA_018064905.1 Candidatus Treponema equifaecale | reverse complement strand
GGGGCGCGCAGCGCGTCTGGAGTGGATTCCGGCATCGGAAGCCACGGAAGACCGGCCGTAGGTAAGCCCGGAAGTGACGACGGCTGAAAGCCGGAAGCCCCGTAATATGAAAAAAAGTTCCTGCTGAAGTTTTTGGAATTTTTAGATACAATGAGCTATGACTCTTCAAAAACTTTACAGCTATTCAAGGCAGTGCATCCAGCAGTTTGATCTGATTCAGGATGGCGACAGGATTCTTCTTGGAATTTCCGGCGGCAAGGATTCTCTGGCTCTGCTTTATGCCATGGCGGGCTTGAGGAAATTCTATCCTAAGAAATTTGAGGTTGTTGCCCTTACTGCTGACCTGGGTTTTGGCGATTTTGATCTGACTGATATAGAAGCTCTCTGCCGGAAGCTGGATGTGGAATATCATGTTCTTAAAACCGACATCGCCCTTATTCTTAAGGAAAAAATCAAGAAGGGTTCCTACTGCGCCATGTGTGCAAAACTCCGCAAGGGTGCCATCAATAATTTTGCCAGGGAACACGGCTGCAATAAGATCGCCTACGCCCACCATCAGGATGACATGATCGAGACCATGATGCTTTCTTTGCTTTACGAAGGCCAGTTCTTTTCTTTTGCGCCAAAGACTTTTTATAAGGATACTGGAATTACGGTCATCAGGCCCCTTGTGAATATTCCGGAAAACGACATGATTGGATTCAGGAACAAGTATTCCCTTCCATGCGTAAAAAATCCATGTCCCCACGACGGAATTACAAGGCGGCAATATGTTAAGAAGCTCATCGCGCAGATTACAAAGGAAAATCCCGGCGTGAAAAAGAAGATGTACAACGCCATCATCAAGGGAAGAATCTACGAGTGGGATTAGTCCGTCCAAAGTCTTTTTGAAAAACAGCCGGTGATGGAAGAGCCCACCGGTTGGATTCAGATCCTAGACCAGAAGCTGTTCGTATTCATCAACGGGAACCGGTTTTGAATAGTAATATCCCTGGACGATTTCACAACCAAAGGCCCGCAGCAGATCAATCTGGGCTTTGTCTTCGGCACCTTCAGCAAGGCATGTGAGGTTCAGGTCCTTTCCGATTGAAATGATATGCTTTAAGATTGAACATTCCTTGTAGCTGTTTTCACGGCAGATGTCGTCTACAAATGATTTATCTATCTTTATCGTATCCAACGGTATGTCAGTCAAAAGCGATAGGGATGAATATCCGGTTCCAAAATCATCCATGGAAATTTTGAAGCCCCTGTCCTTTAATTTTTGGATTACCGTCACCATATAATTCTGGTTGTCGTGGGCGGCGCTTTCCGTAAGTTCAAAATCTATGAGGGAATGGTCGATGCCATATTGGTCCACTATCGATGCAAGGTGTTCGACCAGTTTTGGATTGCCCATGCTTTTTCTTGAAAGGTTTACGGAAACCGGATGAAGCGGCACGTTCTGTTCCTTCCATCTTTTTAAATACCGGCAGACCTTGTGAAGTACGATGTCATCAATTTTTGTGATCAATCCATCCCGTTCAAAAATCGGCACGAATCTATAGGGAGGCAACAGTTCCTTTCCGTTGAATTTCCACCTGATGAGGGCTTCTGCTCCGTGGATTTTTTCTGTGCGGATATCATATTTTGGCTGAAGGTAAACCAGGAATTCATCATTCTGGATTGCGACATCGATGTAGGACTTTATCTGTTCAGCCCACTTCATTTCGTCGTACATGGATTCCGTGTAGAACAGGATTTCAGTCTCGTAGTTTTTGTTGCCCATGCGCTGAACCTGCTTGCCCGCATCGGCCATGGTAGGCCCAAGAAGAAGCGCGGTACGCATTGGAACTACTCCAGCCCTATAGAAGATGTGGTGGTCCGGGGTTTCTGGAAGAACCTCCAGTTCAGAAAAAAATTCCTTCAGTTTTGCAAAGGTTTCTTCTTCTGGCATTGTCTTTATCATCATGGCAAAATTATCGTTGTCGGCTCTTGCGCAATGATAGACCCATTCTGTTCCTTCCATCTTGTCGGCAATACGGCGCAGTATTTTGTTTGCGGTTGAATGGCCATACACTACATTCAGGGATTTGAAGTCCTTTATGTCAAAGTAAACAAATGAAAAATCCTGGATGCCGATGAATCCGAAATAGGAAATGTTTTCAAACATGTAGTTCCAGTTGCTGCATCCGATGATTCTGTCTTTATAGGCCATTTCATAAAGTTCTTTGTCAATTTCACTCTGCGGTTTAAAAGCCATGTATTTTGGAATGTACTGAATTTCCTTTGATGAGATGAGATACTTTGTTTTTTTATTGAGTGTAAATATCTGAATTACGGCAGGTTCCTTTTCTATTGAAATAAGAGTGTCATAGGATGCCGCCTTCAAGGTTCCTTTGTTTTCGATGACTTTTTCTATCTGCCGCCAGATTTCATCTTTAGACGGAACATCATAATTTACAAAGGTGCCGCTTTGCATCAGTCCTGATTTTAAAACCAGGGACTTTAAGTTTTTAGGGTAATTGACTTTTTCGTCGTCTTTGCGGAATTCGATTCCAAGGACATCAAGAGTTCTTCCGTTTTCCATGATTCTGAAAAAACCGGGGCAATCATAGGTTCCGTATACATTGTTGTATGCCATCAAGGATTCAGGAATTTTACCTGCATAGAATTCTTCCACCTCCTGCTGTGAAGGTTCAATATAATAGAGAATGCGTTCAGGCTTAAAAATTCCGATAGAGATCACGTCCATATTCATCTATTATACACCCTTATCGATGTAAAAAACACTTTTTATGGAAAGGCTGCCGTTTATTTCTACTTAATTCCTTCATTAATCGATGAACTTTGGGCGTATGAAATTCTTTTGAAATGAAAGGAAATGTGTGGAAAATGGTGCTGGTAAATTGATGAAAAAAATGCTCAGCTTTTTACAAATTCTTTACAATCTCTACCCGTAGATTTTACAAAGCTCCTGTAGATTTTTGACAACTTAGATTTGGAAATGCCACCGTGGTGTTTCAAGGAGTTTTTATGAAAATAAATCTTAAAAAAATTATTGCGGCAGTTGCCCTGGTTGGAACTGCAGTGTCGGTTTTTGCAGCCCCTAAATTCAACAGCAAAAAATCTATTTCAGTTTTGAGCCGCGAAGATGGCAGTGGAACACGAGGGGCGTTCATCGAGCTTTTTTGCATTGAGAAAAAAGATGCCGGCGGTAAGAAAGTTGACTACACAACTGATGAAGCTGCCATTACAAATTCCACAGCTGTAATGCTAACAAGCGTTGCCGGCGACAATTACGCAATCGGTTATGTTTCTTTGGGTTCTTTGAACGATTCTGTAAAGGCCGTAAAAATTGATGGTGCCGATGCTACTGTTGCCAACATCAACAACGGTTCTTACAAAATCAGTCGTCCTTTCAATATTGCAGTAAAAGAAGGTCTGTCCCCAGTTGCACAGGATTTTGTGAACTATATTGTAAGCGATGAAGGACAGAGAATTGTTGCGGCCAATAAGTATATCAAGGTTTCGACACTTCGACCGAGCTCAGGGACCTCAGGCTGGGCCGCCACTTTAGGGGGAGCTTACACTTCAAACAAAGCAAGCGGAAAAGTTGTGGTTGCAGGTTCATCTTCGGTTTCTCCTGTTATGGAAAAATTGATTGAAAGCTACAAAACAGTAAATCCAAACGCAAAAATTGAACTCCAGACTTCCGACAGCACAACAGGCGTTACAAATGCCATCAACGGAACCTGCGATATTGGAATGGCCAGCCGCGCTCTTAAAGACAGCGAAAAAGCAAAAGGTGTTCAGGAAGTTACAATTGCAATTGATGGAATTGCAGTAATCGTGAATAAGGCGAACCCTGTTGAAAATATGACAAAGAGACAGGTGGAGGAAATTTTTACTGGAAAGACAACAAAGTGGAGTGAGATGAAGTAATAGGAATAGGAGAGGAAATTTTTTATCAAATTGCTCGAATTACCACCTAAAGTGATTGTTTCAGGTCTTTTAGGTGGTAATTTTTGCTGATAAAGCCTTCATTGCTCTGCGTGTTTTGTAGAAATTACCACTCAAAAAGGCTATATCTGAGATTTTGAGTGGTAAAATTGATATCAAGTACCCACGTGGAACATGTTTAGTCATTAATTTTACCACCCAAATCGATGATTTTACCTTTAATGAGTGGTAAATTCAGCTGAAAGACCTTCAGTAAACTTTACCTAGTCTTTACAAATCCCACCTAAAATCTTAACAATCACCCATTACAATTTTCTTATGAGTAAATTCGAAAAACTATGGGAAATTATTTTTCTTCTGGCAGCGGGATTCAGTATTCTTGCTGTTTTACTTATTTGTTTGTTTTTGTTTGCAAATGGAATTCCTGCCATGCACAAAATTGGGCTTATAAATTTTTTGTTTGGAACTAAGTGGAAGCCGGGGACAGACCTCTATGGCATTTTCCCCATGATTGTAGGAAGTCTTTATGTAACTGCAGGAGCCATTATTGTTGGAGTTCCTATTGGCTTTATGACAGCAGTTTTTTTATCTAAATTTTGTCCTGTGTGGCTGCATAAAATTCTAAAGCCGGCCATTGATTTACTTGCTGGAATTCCAAGTGTTGTCTATGGATTTTTTGGGCTCATGGTAATTGTGCCGGCGGTAAGAAATATTTTTGGAGGAAATGGTTCTTCAATTCTTACTGCAAGCCTTCTTTTGGGCATGATGATTTTGCCGACGATTATTTCTGTTTCGGAAAGTTCGTTGAATGCAGTACCGGAAAGTTACTACGAAGGAAGCCGTGCTTTAGGAGCCCCTCATGAGCGCAGTGTTTTTATGACTATGGTTCCAGCCGCCCGCTCAGGGATTATGGCAGGAATTATTCTTGGAATTGGCCGCGCTATTGGTGAAACTATGGCCGTAATTATGGTTGCAGGAAATCAGGCCAGAATCCCAGATTCACTTTTGAAAGGTGTGCGAACTCTTACGGCAAACATTGTGATTGAAATGGGTTACGCAACGGATCTTCACCGGGAGGCCTTGATTGCTACCGGGGTGGTTTTGTTTGTGTTTATTTTGTTGATTAACTTGAGTTTTAATATGGTGAAGAGTAGAGGGAAGTGATGATGAAAAACGAGTTAGGGATTGTAGGGGCCGCGAAGCGGTTCTGGAGCGTAGCGGAGGAATGGAGGCGAGAGCCGGAACCCCGAAAAGCCCGGCGGCCGCAGTCCCTGAGCCTGTCGAAGGGCAAGGACGCAACTTCCAGAAAAATAAAGTCTGGATTTGTACGAGCCAACGTTTATTTTTGCGCGGGACTTACTCTGGCGGTTTTGATTTTTATGATTGCATACATTTTGGTAAAGGGCGTGCCATTTTTGCGGGGCGATTTGTTCAGCTGGAAGTATACATCGGAAAACTGTTCGGGGGTGCCGGCACTGGTGAACACTCTGCTCATGACGGTGATGGCTTTGACATTGGCGGTTCCTTTGGGACTTGGAAGTGCAATTTATCTTGTGGAGTATGCGGGGAAAGGCAACCGGTTTGTAAAAGTTGTGAGGATGACTACGGAAACGCTGACGGGGATTCCTTCTATTATATACGGACTTTTTGGAATGCTTTTGTTTGTGGGATTTTTACACTGGGGCTACTCTCTTTTGGCTGGAGCTGCAACTGTGGCGATTATGATTTTGCCTACGATTATGCGGACTACGGAAGAAGCTTTGCTTGCGATGCCAGATTCCTTTAGGGAAGGAAGTTTTGGACTTGGGGCGGGGAAGCTTCGGACGGTTTTCAAAATTATTTTGCCTAGTGCGGTGCCTGGAATTTTGAGCGGAATTATTCTGGCGACTGGGCGTGTTGTTGGGGAGACTGCTGCTCTGATTTACACGGCGGGCACGGTGGCCCAGGTACCGGCCAATGTGATGGGGTCCGGGCGGACTCTTGCAATTCACATGTATGTTTTGAGTTCCGAAGGTTTGCATACGGGGCAGGCCTTTGCTACGGCAGTGGTGCTTTTGGCAATGGTTGTGGTGATTAATGCTTTGGCTGCTCTGGTGGCTCGTGGAATTGAGAAATAGTTTTTGAATTGTGGAGGTGAGGAAATCAGGTGTATAAGATTTTTGCTTTTTTGTTGCCGATTGATGCGTTATTTAGTTATTTTATTATATGTGAGGATAAGTTGAGTGGCCGCTGTTTAATGGAATTTACCACTTTGAAGCGACGTTTTGTTCTTTTTAAGTGGTAAATTTAGAGGCCGGCAGGTTTGCATGGCCTGCAATCTTGTGCATTTTACCACCTAAAACGGTGATTTTGCTCTATGGGAGTGGTAATTTTTACTTGCTGCCACAAAGCTTTTCTTTCACGATTCTTAGGATTACCACTCCAGAGAAAGATTTTTGCCTGTTTGGGTGGTAAATCAACAAAAAACGCAGAAAAACAAACTTCCAAGGAGGCACAATTGCAGAAAAAAATCGAAGAATTACCACCTGAACAGTACACAAATGCACTTTTAATCCGTAAATCCCAGCTTGAGCAGCTCATCAAAGAAAAAACCAAGGCCCCTACCACAACTCCCAATGCCCGTCTTCGCATTTCAACCAACAAAGGTACTTTCCAATATTACAAAGTCACTGCGCCGGGCGAAAAACTTGGCACCTACATTCCAAAAAAATCGCTTTCAGAAGCCATAGAACTTGCCCAGGCGGATTATAATCGGAAACTTCTTCCATTACTCCGGCTGGAACTGGAACACATAAACAATTTGCTGGAAAATCAATCCAACGCCACACACCTTCAGACCACGTTTCACCCCGGCCGCAAGAAACTTGTGACACCAGTCACTCTTACAAACGAGGACTACGCGGCGGCCTGGATTTCCGTAGAATACAAACACAAACCTTTTGATCCGGCGGCTTCGGTTTTGCAAACTTCCACAGGCCAGAGAGTTCGCTCCAAATCCGAAGTGATGATTGCAGAAACCCTTACCCGACTTGGCATTCCGTTCCGTTACGAGTTTCCTGTCCGTCTCAAAACCTATACTGCACATCCAGATTTTTTCTGCCTCAACCTTAAAACCCGCAAGGAATTCCTATGGGAACATTTTGGCATGATGGATGACCCCGAATATGCTCAAAACGCTATAACAAAGCTTCACGATTACCAGAAGTGCGGCTATTTTTCCGGCAAAAATCTGATCATCTCGGCAGAAACCCGGGAAACACCACTCAGCACCAGGCAAATTGAACAGCTGGCAGGAGAATATCTTTTATAAAAGGGAACTGCAAAAAGGAACTGTTTTACTCGCCAGCAGGAATTTCCTCATTCAAAGATTTATTTCTATAATTAAGATTAGTTCGCAAGGAGTATCCCTGTTTTTCCCAAAAAGCATTTCCCTTTTCGTTGTCATTAAAAACAAGAATAAAAATTTTCTGAATGCCTTCAGCTTTTAAGGCCGCTTCCGCAGCTGCAACAAGTTTTGTCCCAATTCCGCAATGCTGGCTATCTGGACTCACACACAAATGATGCACAATTCCACGGCGGCCGTCATGACCACTTAAAATTACTCCCAGCAATTTTCCGGATTCTTCATCTACAGCCTTAAAACAAGTTGAAGGATTCCGTCGCAAATAACGCTCAATTCCATCCCGACTGTCGTCCACCGGATTCAAAGCCCGCTTACTCATTCCCACACTGTTCCAAAGCTCCATTAGCGAATCATAATCTTCTATTGTAATCTGTTGAATTTCCATTCCTATATTTTGCAAATCTTTTACATGATTTTCAAGAACTCTTTACATTTGCCCGCTAAACTCAAGTCATGAACAAAATTGAAATAAAAAATCTGGATTTGTATTACGGCAGTTTTCATGCACTTAAAAATATAAATCTTGAAATTCCTGAAAATAAAATTACAGCTTTTATCGGACCTTCAGGTTGTGGTAAATCTACATTGCTAAAATCTATCAATCGCATGAACGATATGGTGGAAGGGTGTAGTATTTCTGGCGAAATACTAATTAAGAATGCAGAATTAAGAATTAGGAATGAAGGGGAACGCGATGTTTTGTTTTCCGATAAAAATAAATCGAAAACAAAACTCGTTAGCAAAGCGATTCTTCCCCTGGCTCGCACTTCGTTGCGCCCTATCCCCTCAAGCGGGGGCACCCCGCAACGCCCCGAAAGTTTTCTGAACATTCTCGCTAAATCCACCGACGTGAACCTGCTGCGTAAAAATGTAGGCATGGTTTTCCAAAAGCCAAATCCTTTTCCAATGAGCATTTACGACAACATTGCTTACGGGCCTCGCACTCATGGAATCAAAAAGCGAAGTGAACTGGATGAGATTGTAGAAACTTCTTTGCGAAATGCTGCCATCTGGGATGAGTTTAAAGATAACCTGAAAAAGTCAGCTTTGGAATTAAGCGGCGGTCAGCAGCAGAGACTTTGTATTGCCCGTGCCGCCATGGGAACAATGACCACAACTTTACTGCTTGCATATTCTGGAACCTGCATTGCCATGCTTATGACCTTTATGGCGCAGGGCACACCAATCTACAATATTCTGAACAATAACGTAGTGACCTCAGAAATCATCAATACAATTGCAGGAAGCTTTGGCCTTGCAATGACAGCACCTTTGACTGCTTTAATCGCGGGAACAGTGCTGACTGGGAAAAACAATCAGTGATTTCTTAAGAAATAGCCAAATGTCTATTAATTTATAGACAGAATGTTGCTATGGTGCGATACGCTTATACAAACAATAGTTGCAATCAAAGTGCGTTCAGTTATTATTACACTTCAATATGAAAAAGACTTTGCTAAACTAAAAATAAAAACTGTGATGGAATGTCCTTTTGTCCTGAAGTTGTTTTAGGATTGGAAACTTTGCGTTAGTGCTGGGAGTGGTGCGAAGCAGCCCGTCAGGGCCGGCCGTAGGCAAGCCACGGACATAGCGACCCGTAGTGAGCGGAACGAAGTGGAGAGAACGTAGGGGAACGCTCTGACTTGTTGAACCATCCATTTTACAAATCCTTAACCAATTCTTAATTAAAACTTAATCTATAGCTATTAATTTATCCTTGTCATTTGAAATCAGCAGTTTATGAAAATTGCAAAATCTATTTTTCAAGTGGCAAGGATTTTTTTATGAAAAGAATAATTTCAATTCTTCTGGCAGGAATGGTTGCCTTCAGCGTTGCAAATGGGCAGTCAGTCAAACTGGTAAACACTTTTGGTGGAGATTCAGACAACACTGGAGGCCCGGATTTGTTCACCTATGACAGACAAAAAAATGAAGATGGAACATACAAGGATAAGTATGACAACAAGACACGTGCAGGCGACAGACTTCAACTTGATGTAAGTGACAAAAAATTTGATTCAAGGCTTCGCATGGAAATCGGAACTATAAAATTGAACGGCAAGGAAAGCACCATCCGCTTTCGTGGCTATGGCCGCTTTAAACCTGTTGAACAGTTTCAGCTAATTGCAGGAAATGAATTTTTACAAAGGTTGCTGTGAATGCAGGTTACCTTGCTGCAAGCGATGATACTCCTAAATATGCCCGTATTCTTCAAAATGGATTTGGCGCAATCAGCAGCTGGACTTTTGGGGATGACAAAAACACGAGCCTTTCTGTTGCCGCTGGTATTAAGGGAACTGACGATTCCTACAACGATAAGGATACTTTTGGTTTTGATGCAGGTGCAGATTTTGGAATCAAGAATGTTTTCAACCTTGGATGTTCAATACAGAATATGGCCGGCGACAATCGTTCCATGGCAGTTTTTGCAGGACTTAACCGCATAGAAAATCTTACACTCAATGCAGGTTATATTTACAATGCAACAGATACTGATTTCATTACAAAGACTGCTAAAAATGCTTTAAGTCTTTCTGCAGCTTATGATTTTAAGGAAACAGGTTTGCTTATCGCAGCCGATGTAATTTCTGCAATCAGCAATGAATATCTTGATAAAGGTGAGACAAAAAAATATGAAAAGAATGGAACAAGTCTTATTCCATTCCTTGCTAAAGGTTGCATAACTTACAAGGCCATGAAAAATATTACAGTCGGTCTTGAATGCAAGGTTGCCATGATGATTGGCGACAGCGATTCTACCAACAGTGAAGTGTATCCAAAATTTACTTATTCCCTCGACAACAAAATGGGAAGTGTTACAACCGGTGTCAGAATGAATGTGGATAAGGACGGTCTTTATAAAATTGCAATTCCTCTCAGAAAGATTAAGTACCGCACAATTGCAGAACAACTTCGTGATCAGAAAAAATGGAAGATCGGCGTAATTTCAACTGTAAACCTGAACCACGCAACACCTGCTGCAACTTATGCACACCAGGCTAGCCGCAAGTCAAACTACCCTATCGGACTTGAACTTGTTGATTCAAACTTTGACTATTTTGCCGGCGGTGCTTTGATGGAAAGCCAGGACAAAAACAAAGACAAAACTTCAATTTATGATCTTGCAAAAAATGCAGGATACACAGTCTGCTTTGATCAGAAATCAGCTGCAAGCCTTAAAAACGGCGACAAGGCTCTTGTAGTTGCAGAAACTTTGGCAGACTCGGATTCCATGAACTATGACAATGACCGCAAAAATGGTGAATGGGCTTTACGCGATTATGTTCGTAAGGGAATTGAAGTTCTTGACAACAAGACAGGCTTTTTCATGATGGTGGAAGGCGGAAAAGTTGACTGGGCCTGCCACGCAAACGATGCCCGCTCTTCAATTGCCGATACTTTGGCTTTGAGCCAGGCTGTAGAAGAAGCAATCGACTTTTACAACAAACACCCAAAAGAAACTCTTATCATCGTAACTGCTGACCACGAAACTGGCGGACTTACAATCGGTTATGCAGGAACAGACTACAATTTGTTCTTCCGCACATTGGACGGCCAGAAAATTTCTTATGCAAAATATGATTCGGATTACGTTTCTGCATACAAAAAGAACGGTACAAGTTTTGATGATGTGATGAAAGATGTTGAAGCTTTGTTTGGCCTCAAACTCCCAGGAAGCAAGGGCAGCAACAAAAATGGTGGACTTGTTCTCACAGATTACGAACTTGGACGCATCAAAACTGCTTACGAAAAGACAATCAAAAATGACAAGAACCGCAATCAACAGGAATATGATCTTTACGGAACTTACGAACCTTTGACAATTACAATCACTCACGTACTCAACGCAAAGTCTGGCCTTGGTTGGACCAGCAACAGCCACACAGGTTTACCAGTTCCAGTATTTGCATTAGGTGCCGGTCAGGAAGAATTCAAAGGCTTCTACGACAACACAGAAATCTACAGGAAAGTGGCACAGCTTACTAAGGTTGTGAAGGATTAGAATAAGGAAGGATTAGAAATGCGTTAGGGATAGTAAGGGCGCCGAAGGCGTTCTGAAGTGGCGGTGGCTGCGTCGGTTGAGTTTATCGAAACCAGCAGACACCAGAACGGAAGAATGAAGGCGAATGCCGGAACCCTGAATAGCCCGACCGGCTGCGAAAGCAGCCGGGAACGCCCGGATTTACAAAGGCAAAAATTGAAAGGCAAAGCAAAAATATTAAAAGACATAATAAAAGAAAAGAAAATCTATCCAGTGTATCAGCCTATAATTAATTTGACGGATAACAGTGTGTATGGATATGAGGCTCTTTCGCGAGTCAGCACGGATACGGATTTTAATATAGAACAACTATTCTGTTTGTCGGAAGAATTGGGAATGGTTTGGGAACTTGAAGAGTTGTGTAGAAAAAGAGCATTGAGGAATGCAATAAATAAACCTGCTGGAACAAAACTGTTTTTGAATGTAAATCCAAATGTACTGCTCGATAAAAAATTTGAAAGCGGAATAACATCAAAATTTATAGAAAAGTATAAACTGCAGCCGGAAGACATTGTATTTGAAATTACTGAACGAACACCGATTCAATCAAAAAGTTTGTTTAAAAAAGTTTTGCGTCATTACACTGAACAAGGTTACACTGTTGCGATTGATGATTTTGGTTCTGCATACGCCGGTCTGGATAGACTTTGCAATATCAAGCCTGCCTTTTTGAAACTGGATGCGTCTTTAATCAGAAATATAGAAGTTGATGATGTCAAAAAAAGCTTGGTAAAGCATATGATTCAATTTTGCAATGAAACTTCCATTAAAGTTATTGCGGAAGGAATTGAAACTGAAATTGAAGCTGGCATTATTAAAGATTTAGGCGCGGATTTTGTACAAGGTTATTATTTTGCAAAGCCTTCTGAAAGGTTTTAGTGTAGGAGAAGGTGAATTTTGCAACTGTAGCCATGGTGGGGTACCTTTTGAAAGCTGATAAGGTTGAATTTACCACTCTAGTGACGAAAAACAGTGTTTTAGGTGGTAAATTTTGCTGATTGCGTGGGTTGAAGTTACTACCGTAACGCAGAATTACCACTTAAATGTTGAAAAATGTTATTTTAGGTGGTAAATTTTGTCGTTTTGTAAGTGCTGCGGAACTTTGAAAAGTAAAATTTACCACTCAAAAGATAAAAAAAACGCCTTTTAGGTGGTAATTTTAGCCGATTGCAGAGTTTGAAGTTGCTCAGGTAACTCAAATTTACCACTCCAGAGCTGAAAAATGGCACCTTAGGTGGTAAAAAGCATATTGATGGACTGCTGCCGTAGGCAGGTGCAGAGCAACTTGATGCGGCGCACCGAGCGGAATGAGCGAGCACGGAATACTGCGACCCCAAGGCACAGCTTGCTGGGACTTGGGGGAACGGCCAAAATCTACACACTCTGCAACATCGTATAAAGGGCATCTCGAAACGAGAGTCTTGAGAGTTTTTCACCTTGAAATTCAAGGCTCAAAACATCGCTTTTTCAAGGTAATCTCTAAAAATTGCAATTCTTAGAGATTTCATAAACGCAATCGCCGGCCCGTTCAACTTTGCGGACAATATCCATGTACTGGAGTTCTTCTTTTACCGAGCTGCCAGTTTCAAGACGCTTGCGGCTGGCTTTTTTAAGTTCTTTCTTTGTTGCATCAATCTGCTGTTCTATGAGGTCACCCGCTTCACCGGCAAATTTTTCCTCCTGAGTAAAGCCAACAGTAAAATAGACGCAGACCTGCTCATAGAAAATGCGAACCCGTTCAACGTAATCTTCAATTTCTTTTGCACGAATGGAAGAAGAATTAAAATCTTCATTTGAAACATATTTTTTTACAGTGTGCATCAAGGAACAGGTTTCATCGCTAAGATTTTCCAGCGTGTCGGTAATGTGGAGCAGATTTGAAAAATGAACCCTGTCGTCGTGATTTGCATTTGGCAGGCGGGAACATTTTTGCAGGAACTCTGTAATTGCGGCATTCATCTCATCAATATAGTTTTCAAGATATTTTACGTGGTCGTTTTCTTCTTCAGCATTCTTAGGATTCATAAAACTGTTGCAGACCGAATCAAACATTTCCATGACCTTTGCACTCATTTTGCTGATTTCAGTCTGGATCTGATAAGAATACAAATCGGCACTGATTCGTGTGTGAGGAAGAATTGCAGGAAGATGATAATGTTCGTCTTTTTCGGTTTGTGTTTCTTTTATAACTTTGCGGGCAATCATTGCAATCTGATTCACAAAGGTCACAAAAAGAACAGTAGCACAAATATTGAAAATCGTATGGAGCATAGCAATATGAGTTGTAATGTTCTCGGCAGGTGCAAGAGGAACAATAAAATCGATAAGCTTAAGGAACGGCTTAAAAATCAAAAGTGCAATTAAAGTTCCTGTGACATTAAAACCAACGTGAACAAAAGCAGTGCGGCGGGCATTAACGCTGGCTCCAAAACTGGACATAACTGCATCTACTGTAGAACCGATGTTGCTTCCCAAAACGATGGACGCACTCAGTTCCCAGCTTAAAGTTCCGTTGCTTGCCATAGTCAGAACAATGGCGGTCATGGCAGAACTTGAATGAATGAGGGCAGTAATCAGAGCACCTAAAAGCACACCCAAGAGGATGCCTCCAATCCCCCAGTTGTTTATTGTAGAAAAAATCTGGGATGCGGCAGGACCAAGGGTTAGACTTTCTTTAAGAAGCCCAAGGCCCATAAACAAAAGCGCAAAACCCATAAAACTTTCTGCAAAATTGTGAATCTTAAACTTCTTAAAATATTTTAGAATGTAACCAAAACCAAAAAGCGGAATCGCCATTGCCGCAATAGAAAAACTGAATCCAAAAAGCGAAACAATCCAGGCGGTAACTGTTGTACCAATGTTAGCTCCAAAAATCACCCCAATGGCCTGTTCCAGTGTCAAAATCTCAGCATTTACAAAACTAACCACCATGACGGTTGTGGCACCGGACGACTGAATTATGGCCGTAACACCAATTCCCGTAAGAACTGCATAGAACCTGTTGCCTGTGATTTTTCCAAGGAGCTTTTGAAGTCCACTACCCGCCCCCTTTTGAATACCGTTACTCAACATGTTCATTCCAAAAAGCAGAAGACAAAGGGAACCGACAAAACCCACAATTTGCGAAATTACATTCAGAATCATGGCTTTATGATGTCAAATAGAAGAAAGTTTGAATATTAAGTTTTTGTAAAATTTATGTAAAATTTATATTTCAAATACTACTGTAAAAGTGCTGCCTTTTCCTTCTTCGCTTGTCACCAGCACAGTGGCGTTGTGGTATTTTGCGGCGTGTTTTACGATGCTCAAGCCAAGTCCTGTACCACCGAGGGAACGGGAGCGGCTTTTGTCTATGCGGTAGAAGCGTTCAAAAATGCGGTCTTTTTCAGCTGCCGGAATACCGATTCCCGTGTCGTGGACTGATAAAATCACTTTGTTTTTTGCTCCGACGGTGTTTGTAAGTTCCTGAATGTTGATGTTTACGCGACCGTCGATTTTGTTGTATTTGATGGCGTTGTCTACAAGATTGTAGATCATTTCGTAGATTACAGGTTCAACGCCGTTGATTAGGCCGGAATCGCCTTCCAGTTTAAGAGAAAGATTTTTGGTTTTAGCGCTGGCAGAAAGAACTTCCATAACCTCGCGGCAGATTGAACGCAGACTCAAAGCTTCTTTTTCCATGGCGATGGATTTTTCGTCCAGTTTAGAAAGCTTGATGATGTCGTTTACAAGAGTTGTCATGCGCTGGGCTTCATCAAAAATTGATTTTGAAAAGTCCATGGTAATTTTGGGGTCTGTCCCCCCTTGCATCAAGATTTCTGCAAAACCGCTTATGCTTGTAAGAGGAGTCTTTAATTCGTGGCTTACATTTGCAGTGTACTGTGCTCGGATTTCTTCTCTCTGGGCTTTTTCAAAATTTTCTTCGGCAATTCGTTTTGTAAAAGGCTTTAATTCTTCGTAGACATCGGAAGCCAGTGGCTCGTCAAGGTTGATTGAATTAAGAGGATTCACAATTTTTTTAGAAATCCATGAGGCAGAAATTCCAGAAATAATTACGGCAATTACCAATATTAATAGAAGAATCTGACTCATTCCTAAAACTAAAACCCACACTGAATGCTGATTGCAGCTGATTCGAAGCACATCGCCGTTGGAAAGTTGTTTTGCAAAGTACAGAGTTTTTTCTGTCATTGTTGAAGAGTAACGGGAGATTTTGCTGATTCCCTTATCTTTTGCTCCAAGGAATTCCGAACGAAGTGCATGGTTTTCCATTTTTTCAAAGGAAACCGTGTTGTCAAAATAAACAGATCCGTCCCCGTGGATCAGAGTAATTCTGTTTTTAGTTTTTAGATTCTTCAATTTGAAAAGGTCGCCATTTAAAACATAATCTTCAAGAAAAATACTTTCGCTTTCCAGTTCGTTGAAGATCTGCTGCTCAAAGTAAGTGTAGAGGTTTCCAAAAAACATAAATGCGCAGATAAAGTAAACCAAAGTTCCCACTAAAAAAGTGTTGATGAAAATTCTGAAGGTCAAAGATTTATTTTTCATAGTTTTTAAATTTCTCCTTGCTTGTTTGCCTTGGGAGGCTTCCTTGCGAGCTTTCATGCGTGAGTGCATGGAGCAACGCGTAGCGATGCCGAAGGCATTGGAGCGATAGCGGAATTGCGGAACGCACGGTTGGAGTAATACACCGAAGGTGGATTACTCCAGCACGCCCCTAATTCCTAATTCTTAATTAAATTTATATCCCACTCCACGGATGGTCTCGATTGCATTGCCCCCATCCCCAAGTTTCTGACGAAGGGTTCGGATATGAACATCCACAGTACGACTTTCAACATCGGCAGAAATATCCCAAATATGTTCCAGAAGCTGCTCACGGGTCAGAACATTGCCACGGTTTTTTAGAAGCAGCACCAGAAGATCAAACTCCTTGACTGTAAGAAAAAGCTGCTGGCCACTGTAAAAAACTGAGTGCTGATTTTCATCGATTTTAAGATCACCGGCCTGAAGCAGTTCCTTGTGATTGTCATTTTTTTCGTAGCGGCGAAGTACGGCTTTAATGCGGGAAACAAGAGGCATCATTCCAAAAGGCTTGGTCACATAATCGTCGGCACCGGCATCAAGGCCTGTAACAACATCGTATTCTGAATCCTTTGCCGTAAGCATAATCACGGGAATGCCTGAAGTTTTTGGATTTGAACGAAGTTTTCTAAGAATTGAAATGCCATCTTCCTGGGGAAGCATAATGTCCAGCAAAATCAAGTCGGGCTTGCTGTTTTCCAATGCCGTCCAAAAATCAGAAGGAAGTGCAAAATCTTTAGCTTCAAAGTTCTGGCTGCTCAAGGAATAATTTATCAGTTTACGAATGTTGTCATCGTCTTCAAGGATAAAAATCATAATTAAATTTATAGAAGAAAACTGTAAAAAATCAATAAAGGGAATGTAAAGTTTATGTAAAATGTGGTGCAGATGGCCCAATAGTTTCGCAACGAAGAAAGAAACTATACGTAAATCACTTCCATCAGGTCAAGCGAACGCAGTCCCTATGTTTCCAAGATTCCTCCCATTGACCAAAAAATTCTAAAATGTTATGATTTATGTCACGTTTTCGGGCCATTAGCTCAGCGGTTAGATACAGTTGTAGCAGGTGCGAGCAACTGTAGGACTCATAATCCCTTGGTCCTTGGTTCAAATCATTAGACCATATTTGGCGTAGTGTTTGGGATAGACACTAAGTCCTTATATTACAAGCATTTACGAATCTATCAAATCTATAGGTTTTGAAAATGTTAAGCGAATGTTAAGTGCTTAACAAAAAACACTATGGAGGCTTAGAT
>JAGHUJ010000134.1 GCA_018064905.1 Candidatus Treponema equifaecale | reverse complement strand
CTATATTTATTTAGTAAGGCATGCTGCAAAATAGTGTCTTTAAAAGAGAGGAGGTTTTAGATGAAAAAGATTTTGGCTGCAACTGTTGCTGTTGCACTTGCTGCAGGAATGTTCGTTTCCTGCAATAAAAAGGCTGGTGGAGCTGACTATCCTAAAAAGGGAATTACAATGATTTGTCCTTGGGGTGCAGGTGGCGGAACTGATGCAGTTCTTCGTGCTGTTTGTTCTACTGCTGAAAAATATCTCGGACAGACAATTACTGTTGAAAACAAAACTGGTGGTGCCGGCGTAATCGGTCACGCTGCAATCAAAGATGCAAAGGCTGACGGATACACAGTTGGTATGATCACATTCGAATTGAACTCAAACCCATGGCAGGGCTTGCAGGACTTCACTTATGCTGACTATGATCCATTGGTTCGCGTAAACACAGATGCTGCTACAATCACTGTTAAAGCTGATGCTCCATACAACACACTTGCAGAATTCATTGATTACTGTAAGGCAAATCCTGGAAAAGTTTCTGTAGGAAACTCTGCACCAGGTTCTGTATGGCACATTGCTGCTGGTCTTCTTGCTGAACAGGCTGGAATCGAAGTTAAGCATGTTGCATTCGAAGGTGCTGCTGGTGCCGTAACAGCTGTTGCAGGTGGTCATATTGAAGCTGTTTCAGTTTCACTTGCTGAAGTTAAGTCTCAGCTTGATGCTGGTAATGTTAAGGTTCTTGGTATTATGGATACAAAACGCCCAGCCCTTTATCCAGAAATCCCAACTCTTATTGAACAGGGATACAATGTTGAATTCGGTACATGGCGTGGTCTTGCTCTTCCAAAGGGTGTTGATCCAGCTATCAAGGCTAAGCTTGTTGATGCATTCACAAAGGCTTGCGAAGATCCAGAATTCCTTAAAACTGCAGGTAACTTGAACCTTACTGTTTCATACCAGAACCCAGATGACTTCTCTGCTTTCTTGAAAGGCAACTATGAAGCTCTTGGTGTAACAATGAAAGCTTTGGGTCTTGTTGACTAATTTTTTGAGCCGTAATTAGTTTTGCGGCAAAGTAGAAATCCGCCCATGGGTAGAATCTCGAATTTTACCTATGGAAGCGGATTTTTTTTAATTTTTGAGGTATACATGAGAATCGCCAACATTGTTTCCGCAATAATCGGTATGCTTTTTTCTGCTGCCGCATTTGGTTATACATTTACTTTCAAGCAGTTCAAGAACGTTCCTGTAGGCCCTGAATTTTTTCCACGGGCTCTGGCAGTTGCGCTTTTCATCTGCTGTTTTATTCTATTCATCACAAATCTTCTTAAAAAAGATGACAAATCAAAGGCCCCTACACTGAATCCTTTGAACAAAAACATTCAGAAGGCTCTTCTTGGGCTTCTTGTAATTGTTGTTTATGCTCTTCTCTGGAACATAATCAGCTTCATCCTTGCCACTCCAATTGCAATTTTCGTAATGATCTTTATTTTGGGAAAACGAAACTATCTTAAAATGGCCATTATTTCTGTGGTTGCAACTGCCGTGATTTTCGTCGCTTTCAAATTTCTTCTTGGAATTGAAATGCCGATGGGTTTCTTTGAATATTTCATGTAAAAAGGAGCGTTACAAATGGATTTTGGATTAATTCTATCTAGCTTTGGACAAGTTTTTGCTCCTTCCACACTTTTATATACAATTATTGGTGCAGCCGGTGGTATTTTGATTGGTTCAATTCCTGGACTTACTGCAACAATGGGAATCGCACTTCTTGTTCCATTCACTTATGGACTTGATTTCATTCCTGGTGTTGCAATGCTTCTTGGAATTTTCTGTGGCGGTATGTACGGTGGCTCAATTGCGGCCATTTTGATTCATACTCCGGGAACTCCTGCTGCTGCTGCCACTGTTCTTGATGGTTATCCAATGGGACAGAAAGGTCAGGCTTCACGGGCTTTAACCATTTCCCTCATTTCTTCATTTGCCGGCGGTATCATTGGTGCTATCGTTATGACTTTCCTTTCGCCAACAATTTCTAAAGTTGCGCTGAAGTTTGGTCCTGCTGAATTCTTTGCCCTTGCAATTTTTGGTTTGAGCGTAATCGTTTCAATTTCCGGAAAATCTATCGTAAAAGGCCTGATCACGGCGATTTTTGGACTTCTTCTTGGAACTGTGGGAATGGACAAGACTTGCGGTTATCTGCGCTTCTTTAAGTTCCCTGGTTTCTATGATGGAATTCCGTTTATTCCTGCTTTGATTGGTCTTTTTGCTGTAAGTGAAGTAATCGCCAATTTTGAGTCCATGCTGAAGGGCACACCAACTGAAAAAAATGTTCGTGCTGCAAAGACTGGAAACGCAATCGGAAATTATCTTCGTTCAATTGTGAAAAACGTAATTCCGAGCAAAGAAGATGCAAAGACAATCTGGCCACATTTCCTGAAGGGTGGTTTGATCGGTACCTTTATTGGCTCAATTCCAGGTGCCGGTGGTGATATTGCAGCCTTTGTTTCATACAGTGAAGCAAAGCGAAGTTCAAAGCATCCTGAAGAATTTGGAAAGGGTGCTCCAGACGGAATTGCAGCTGCAGAATCTGCAAACAACGGTTGTTCTGGTGGTGCCATGATTCCTTTGCTTGCTCTGGGTGTTCCGGGAGATTCAAATACAGCTGTTTTGATGGGTGCCTTCATCATGCACGGATTCCAGCCTGGTCCAATGATGTATGTTGAGCATCTGGACATCATTTATGCAGTATTTGGAGCATTGCTTGCGGCAAACCTCGCCTTCCTTATTGTTGGTATGCTTGGGGTGAACCTGTTCTCAAAGGTTATTTCCATAGAGCGCTATGTTCTGATTCCTTGTATTCTTGTTCTTTCTCTGGTTGGATCTTATGCAATCAATCAGAATATGTTTGACGTGTTCTTTGCGATCGTAATGGGTGTGATTGGATACTTGCTGCAGAAATATGGATTCAGTCTGTCACCAATTCTGCTGGCTTTGATCCTTGGTCCAATGAGTGAATCAAACCTCCGACGTTACATGCAGATTGTTGACGGCAACTTCATGCAGATTTTCACCCGTCCAATTTGTGATTTGTTCTTTGCACTGGCTGTTATTTCTCTGATTACAGCAGTTCTGAATCAAAGAAAAATTGCAAGGCGTGAAGCGGAGCAGGCAGCAAAAGCAGCTGAAACCGCACCAGCTGAAGCATAAATAAATTAAGACAAATAAATTGGGGCTGTCCAATAAGTAATGAGTGTAGCGCTCATTGAGCTTGTCGAAATGACTGCTACACTAGATGCGGTGGTTTCGAGAGCCTCAACCACCGTAAGTTAAACTTATTGGGACAGCCCCTTTCTGTTTGGCTAGTGTAATTTACTAATAATCCATTCCCATTCCAGGATTTGGTGCAGCAACTGGAGCTGGTGGTTCTGGGATGTCTGTGATTGCACATTCTGTTGTGAGGAGCATTCCTGCTACAGATGCGGCATTCTGAAGTGCTGAACGGGTAACCTTTGCAGGGTCAATAACGCCGGCAGCCATCATGTCTACCCATTCACCAGTGTAAGCATTGTAACCGGTTCCCTTTGCAGCTGATTTTGCCTTGTCTGCAATTACAGCACCGTCAACACCTGCGTTGTCAGCAATCTGGCGGATTGGTTCTTCCAAAGCGCGGCGAACAATTCTGAATCCAACTTTTTCATCTTCAGAAAGTTTAGCGCAGGCATCGTCTGTAAGAGCCTTTGAGGCTTCGATCAATGCAATTCCGCCACCTGGAACGATACCTTCTTCAAGTGCAGCACGGGTAGCAGCCAAAGTATCTTCTACGCGGAACTTCTTTTCTTTCATTTCTGTTTCAGTGATTGCACCAATGTTGATTACTGCAACACCTCCAGAAAGCTTGGCCATGCGTTCCTTAAGTTTTTCCTTGTCGTAGTCAGAAGTTGATTTTTCAATCTGAGCCTTGATTTCTGCAACGCGGTTAGAAACTGCAGTCTTGTCTCCTGCACCGTCTACGATAGTTGTGTTGTCTTTGTCGATCTTGATTGATTTAGCCTGTCCAAGCTGCATAAGTTCAGTTGTTTCAAGCTTAAGTCCAAGTTCTTCAGAAATTACTGTACCACCAGTCAAAATTGCGATGTCCTGAAGCATTTCCTTGCGGCGGTCACCGAATCCAGGTGCCTTAACTGCAACACATTTGAGAGTTCCGCGGATTGCGTTGAGAACGAGAGTTGCAAGAGCTTCACCGTCCATGTCTTCACAGATGATTACAAGTGGCTTTCCGGTCTGAGCAACTTTTTCAAGCAATGGAAGAAGGTCTTTCATTGTTGAAATTTTCTTGTCGTGAATCAAAACGAAAGCGTCTGAATAGTTTACCTCCATGCGCTCACGGTCAGTTACGAAATATGAAGAAATGTAACCGCGGTCAAACTGCATACCTTTTACAGTCTTTACAGTTGTGTCCATGTTCTTTGATTCTTCTACAGTAATAACACCGTCTTTTCCAACAGTCTTGATTGCATCAGCAATAATCTTACCAACTTCAGGATCATTGTTTGCAGAAATTGAAGCAACATTTGTGATGTCGTCGCCTTCAACTGAAACAGCCTTTGAGTTTGCTTTGATTGCGTCAACAGCAACTGCAACAGCCTTGTCGATACCGCGTTTGATTTCGATTGGTGTCATGCCGGCAGAAACTGCCTTAAGTCCTTCACGAACGATTGCATAAGCCAGAACTGTAGCAGTAGTTGTACCATCGCCTGCAACATCATTTGTCTTTGAAGCAACTTCCTTTACAAGCTGAGCACCCATGTTCTCAAATGGATCTTTAAGTTCAATGTCCTTTGCAACAGAAACACCGTCTTTTGTGATTGTTGGTGCGCCGAATTTTTTATCCAGCATAACAAGGCGACCACAAGGTCCCAATGTAACTTTTACAGCCTGAGCAATCTGCTCAACACCGCTAAGCATTTTTTTGCGAGCTTCTTCGTTGAAAATCAACTGTTTAGCCATTTTCTATATCTCCTAAAAATTATTTTTGTTGTGTCATTTCGACCAAGCGAAGCGCGTGGAGAAATCTCCTTGTAACTTTGTGCAGATCTCTCGACTTCGCTCGAGGTGACCTATATATACAAATATATAAAAAAACTTGCCTTGTCGGCAAGTTTTTTCTTATAAAATTTTATCGTGGTGACTTTCTTCGGTCATGGGCCTGATAGTAAGCCTTTTTATCAGCATACATCTTTTCATCTGCAATTTTTGCAAGACCCGCAATAGTTGCTGAAGGATAATCCTTTGATTCAGCCACACCAACAGAAATTGAAAGCTTGTTCACCAGATTTCCATGCCAGCTTTCCTGTCGCTGCTTTAAATCCTGAACCAGTTCTGAAACATCTTCCGTAAAGTTCTCAATCAGAACAACAAATTCGTCTCCGCCGGTCCTGAAGCATTTTCCGTAATTTCCAAAAGCCTTTTCAATACAGCTTGCAGCCCCCTTAATCAATTCATCACCGGCTGCGTGACCCAAAGTGTCATTTACAGGCTTAAGCGAGTTCACATCCAGATTGATTACCGCAATATTTTCAAGGTTTGCCCCGTGGAGCAGGTTTTCGGTTTCTGTTTCGTATGCAGCACGGTTAAAAAGTCCTGTCAATTTATCGTGGAATGAAGCTTTTTCCAATTCAGTTACCTTGAACTGGCTCATCTTTTTGTCCGTAATATCAACGAAAACACCAACAAATGTTTCTGGAGTTCCCTGATTTCGTCTGGAAAGTCTTCCGGCTGTATGGAACCATCTTTTTTCACCATTCTTAACTGTGATTTTATAATCAACATCAAAGGTTTTCTGGCCTGTGTAATCGTCGATGGTATTGTAGAATTCTTCCATTACAAGATGTTTGTCTTCTTCAGCGATTCTGTTTGCCCAGGAATGGATGTTATTCGGAAAGTCTTTTTCAGAGTCAAAGCCCAGCATCTTTCTGAACTCATCGCTCCAGACAACTGAATCCATTTTCCCTTTTTCATTAAAGTCAATTCTCCACATTCCTGAATGCAAAGTTTCGTGGATAAGGTCAAAGGCTTTTTTTCGGTCTTCTGCAAGTTCAAGAAGCTCTTTTTTGTCTTTTCTGTATGAGTAGATAAAGTAGAAAATGAAGAATCCGAATATTATGAGAAGTGTAAGTTCAAGCCTTAAACCAACTCTGTTTGCATTTTCAATCATTCTTTCACCAGCTTCACGAGGGAAAATCTGAACAAGATGCCATTCAGATTCTGGAAGAGTTACAATGCTGCCGCTGGTTCTGTTGTTGTCAAATGAAAAAGCAAAGTTTGAACGTGAAACCAGTGAAATTTCAATTTCTTCACGCAGCTTGGAATCATCCTGAGCAAGATCTGAAATATATTCTATTTTGGACTGATTTTCACCAGTATTGTGATTATTGCTGGCAACAACCCGTCCCCGCTTGTCGCAAAGATAGGTTTCTGCACTCTCGTTAAAATATTCAACATTTAAAAACTTTTTGAGACGCCTTTCTGCTGCATATATGCCGATCATTACGCCTTCGATTTTTCCATTGATTTCTAAAGGTGAATAGAACATAAGAAGGGTTTCATGTGTGGCTCTGGAATTGAATATTAATTCAAAACCGTCCTTGCCCTGAATTCCACGTCTGTAATAGTCACGGTCTGTGGCATCTGTTGTGTTTCCAGTAATGTTGTGATTCCGACCATCCTTGTCTGCAAATTCAATGTAGTCGAACAGGGTTGATTCTGCTTCTTTCTGAAGAAAATTGTAGTCGATTTCAGAAACCGATTTGAGAGAACGCCCGTAGAAGTCGGAAAGAATTCTGATTGAAGTGCTTCCTTCCAGAAAAATTTCATCAATACGGTCTGCAGTCTGAACAGCACAGTCAAGAACATAGTCCCGGTTGCGTTTTAAGATACGGGCACGGTTTTGTGTCGCAAAATTTTCAAAGGTCACTACGACTAAGGCAATGGCGACCACGCAGATAAGGATTCTTGATTGATATTTGTTTATTCTAAACTTCATAATTTCCCCGAAAAATTACTTGAATTATACCACGAAATTTTAAAAGAAGAAATGAAATTGAAAAATTGCCCCAAGTTCGAATTTTTTCAGAAAAAATGTCATTTCGACTGAGCGAAGCGAATGGAGAAATCTATTCAACCAAATGGAAAAATACCATAATTTCATGGTAAAATGCCCTTATGAATTTTGATGAATTGAATGAAGTGAAATCGGTTCCGGTGGGAGAACCTGTTATTGTATATACTGACGGCGGTTGCTGGGGAAATCCTGGCGTTGGTGGCTGGGCCTGCGTTGTAATTGTGGATGGGGATGCAAGACAGCTCAGCGGTGGTGAAAAAATGACTACAAACAACAGAATGGAACTTACCGCTGCAATCAGTGCGCTTTCAGTAATCTACAGCACGGAGCGCCTTAGAAACAGACCGGTTCAAGTCAACATAGACAGTCAGTATGTAAAAAACGGAATCACCAGCTGGATCAAAAACTGGAAGAAAAATGGCTGGAAAACTGCTGCAAAGAAACCGGTTCTGAATCAGGAACTGTGGCAGAAGCTGGACGCGCTGAACAATTCACTTAGCGTAAACTGGAACTGGGTAAAAGGGCACGCCGGAGTTGAATACAATGAAGTGTGTGATCAGCTGTGTCAAAAAGAAATGGAAAAGTTTAGATAATTTCTTTCCGAAAATTAAAATATGAAATTGTCTAAAATTGTTTATATAGCCCTTGCAGTTCTTTCGCTTACTGCCTGTGGAAAAAAGAAGGTTGAGGCTCCTGCACCTGTTGAAGTAAAGGAAGATTCACCTGACCACAAATGGTATTACTTCAACAGCGGATCCTACACGGAAACTGATCTTCCGCAACATTCACCGATTCTTTCACTTAAACCATGGACCGAAAGTATCCGTATCTGTGATGGAAACGTAAATGCAGACGGAAAGGGAATCCTTCTTGTAAACCATTTTGGCATAATGCTGTTTGAAGAAAATCCAGAGCCAAAGCTTGTTCAGGACTACCATCTTTTTTCTGAAAGCACTGCAGGAAACCTGATTTTTGAAAATTCAATTCCATTCTTTACTTTGGCAAAAAATTCATTTTTCAACAAAAAGGCGGCTGGTGTTAGAGCCGTAAAGAACAATGATGAGACAAGCCATGTGGTTCGACTGAATTTGGAAAGCAGCATGTTTCTTCCTGCAGTTACTTACGGCGACCTTAAGCTTGAAGACAGTGCAGAAGTTTCAGGAACCTATTGTGACGGCAAGAACTGGTACACTTCAATCAAACGCACAGAAAATGAGAGAACCTATTTCCGCTACATAAAATGGAATCCAATCGGAAACCTTTCTGATCTGCCGCCTGCTGCAATTTCGGGCAAGGTTATGATTTCAGACATTTCAGAAGATATATATAGAAGAACAAATTCACCAAAGCTTTTTTCAAAGGCTCCCGGCAGACTGAAGGATTTGCTGGTCTCAATTCCAAAGGATTTGCAGTTCAATCTGACACTTCACGAATTTGACGGAGCTTCTCCAAGATATTTCTACAACGGAAGCACTGAAAATGGTTCTGCTGATACAGAAACTGCAGCCACAGCCATCATCACTCCAGAATGGGTCTGCGCAATTTTTGGTGACGGAACTGCATATTTTAAAGGCTCGCTGAAGGGAAGACCATTGGCAAACAAAGGAAAAGCCGCTGCAGTTCGTCTTCCAAAGCTTCCAGAAAATTATGTTTACGGTGATTTCTGTATTTCAGGTGACTATCTTGCAATTTCCTGGGAAGAAAATGACTTCTACAAAACCGGCAGAAGCGGATTTCTCACTGTGAACATGGCAAAGCTTTTCTATGAAGACTAGAACTTTTCTTGCATTTTTTCTGATTTTCTCAATTTTTGCTTCTGAACTGAATGCACAGAATTTTGTGCTTCGTCGTGGTGGTTCTGCTGAAAATTCAAATTCAACAAACTCAGAAAAAGTCGAGGAAAAAAAGGAAGCAGTTCAAAGCAAGGAAAAGTCAGAAGTAAAAGCAGAGAATAATATAGAAGAAACTGAAAAAAAATCTTCTGAAAATGAAGCAAAAATCTCTGCGGCGGAAAATGAATCACAAAACGCTGAACAAAAACCAAAAAAAGAAAAGGTGCCATTTGAAAAAGACATTTTCTTTACTTTTGGACCAATGCTCATGGTGAACACGGATTCAACTTCAAAAAGCGCACCAAGTCCTGTGATGTATGCCGGTGCAATCGGTGGAGAATTCTTTTCAAAGAACAGCATTTCGGCACAGACCAGATTTTCATTTTTTACAAATTATTATCTTTGGGACGGAGAGGTGGCACAGCCTGCAGAAATTGAGAACAGAACTGCCATTGCCCTGTCATTTTTGCTGGATCTTTGCGGAAATTACAACTGGTTCAACGGAAAAAATCAGTTTTCGCTTGGAGCAGGCCTTGGAATTCTTGCAAGATTTGGAATCCTTTGTGAAGGCGTGGATCCAGCTGACAAAAATCCGCTTACCGGAACTGAAGCTTCTGATGATGTGAACAGCATCAACAGTGATTTCTTTGCAAATATGAATTTTCTCTACCCGGAAATTGTTTTTTCGTATCTTCGTGAAATTTCTCCAAAATGGAAGGCCGGTGTAGAGACCAGAGCATATCTTCCACTTGGTTCCCTTATAAATGGAAATGGTGCAGACGGCATGATGGTTTCCCTTGCGTTAAAGCTGGTCCACTAAAGTGGAATATCAGTCAATAAAATAAACTTAAAAAGAATTCGCCATTTCTGAAATTTAGTTGTAAAATAATAGTGATAAATTATTCAGCGATAAACATTCAGGAGATTTCAGAATGGAACAGGAAGTAGTTTCAACCAGAATCAACGATCCAATCGGTGCAGCAGAAGATTTGTGCCGACAGCTTCGTAAAGATCCTTCTTCATACAAGGCAGTTATTTTCATGGCTGCTATCAAATATGATTTTGCCCAGCTTTCGGCTGCAATCAAGACAAAATTTCCAAACAGTGAAGTAATCGGTGCCAGTACAGCTGGTGAAATTGACCTTAAGGGCTTCCAGAATGACTCGGTTGTTCTTACAACAATGGCAGATTCCAACTCACGAATCAAAGGTGTGCTTGTAGAAAACGGAAGCAAATATCCGGTTGGAAACAAGGCAGATATTGAAAGCGCATTGCGTGACTGTGGAATTTCAGTTGGTGACCCTTCTTCACACAAATCAGCATTTGCCATCACCTTTATCAACGGTGTTTACAATGCTGAGGAAACAATTCTTTCAAATTTCTATTCAATCATCAAAAACGATGACTTTAAGCTTGCTGGTGGAACTGCCGGTTTTACTGGAAATGAAGCAAAGACATTTGTAAGCTACAACGGAAAGACAACTCAGGACGGTGCCGCAATGCTCTTTGTTAAGACTTCAAGCCGTTTTGATATTCGTCAGGAAGATATCTTCAACCCAACTGGAAAAACTGTTTATGTTACTGAATCAGACACAGTAAACAGAACAATTTACAAAATCAACGGACGTCCTGCAAAATCAGTTTATGCTGAGCAGCTGGGAGTTTCAGAATCTCAGGCTGAAGGAATGACCTTTGAAAATCCATTTGGCCGCCACATCAACGGTGCAATTCATATTGCGGCTCTGGCTGGATTCACACCTGAACGCGCCCTTACAACTTTTGCCCGTGTAGTTCCAAACTCAACCCTGGAAATGATGCACATTGGGGACCCGGAAGAAAAATGCGATGAGACTTGTGCCGGAATCAAAAATGTAATTCCAAATCCAAAGTTCGTTCTTATGATGACCTGTATCACACGAACAATGGCTTTTGAAAGAATGAGAATCAGCGACAAAATCATCAGAAAATACCAGAACGCATTCCCAACCTTCTGCGGCTTCTCTTGCTACGGCGAGCAGATTGGACGCGTTCACTGTAACCAGACTCTTGTAACGGTAACTATTGGAGAATAATTATGGAATCGATTAATCTTGTAAAAAGCGGAATTGACCTTGTTGATACTTTGATTACATATCTTGCCAAGGATGCCATTGGCGGTGAATTCTTAAAAAATTATCTTGAGAGCCGTTCAACTCAGGAAACTGCAGCAAAAAAACAGAGAGCTGCCATGGACAACCTGATGGCTGGTACTGAAGAAATGGAAAAATTTGCTCAGAAAATTGCTGAAAATGCAAATGCAAACATTCAGCGTTTGAGCGGAATTTCTCAGGCTATTAAAGCCCTTAAGGATTCTGTAAATGCCATTGAAGCTGAGCAGAAACGCTATGCGGATCAGTTCAAGAATCTGATTTCCCAGGCCAAGACAATCAGCAACCAGATCAACGATATTCAGAACATTTCGCAGCAGACAAACCTTCTTTCCTTCAACGCTTCAATTGAAGCTGCCCGCGCCGGAACTGCCGGTAAAGGTTTCCGCGTAATTGCAAATGAAGTTAAGAAGCTTTCTGGAGACACAAACAAAACTTCGGAAGAAATCAAGCACAATGTTGAAAAGCTTGTAAATTCCATCACAGACCTGGAAAAAACAACAAAATCAAATACTCAGGGCCTGCGTGACCTTGCTGAAGAAACAGATGCGACAATGCAGCAGTTTGATACTGTTCGTCAGATTAACTCTTCAAACAATGCCAGCGTTGGTGATATCAGTCGCCTCGTTAACAGAAACGGTGACGAAATCAACACTGTTCTTCGTTCCATCAAGGAAATGGAAGACAACAATATTCAAAGCATCAATCTGTTCGCAGACTGTGCCTCAAAGAACGAAATGCTGTTCAACGATTTGTATTCATTTGTATACGAGCTTAAAGCAGTGTTTAAAGACTTGCAGAATGTTTAAAACAATAAGGGGCTGTCGCAAGACAGCCCTGTTTTTTTATCCGCGCATGTTGGAGCGGGTGTCTACAATTCTCTGCATATCGAGAATATTCTTGACGATGATTGTGTTTTCAAAAATTTCTATTTTACCTGCAGATGAGAAACGGGTCATTTCGTCTCTTGTTACGTTCTGTGGAAGTCCAGACCAGTGGCTCATATCCTGAATTGTAAGGTTGAACTTTCTTGAACGGTCAGCAACGCTCTGGTTTGGATCCATTTCGTTGAACATACAGAATACTGCGGCAAGACGAGCCTGTGGATCATTGATAACAAGAATCTTAAGGCGGCGCTTCTGGTCGTAGATTCGTTTGCAGAAGAGTTTGAGAAGAATCAGTGCAAGCTGAGGGTTTCCTGTAATCAGAATCTCAAAGTTTGCCTTGTTGAATTCCAGACATTCTACGCGACCTGAAGCAACACAGGTAGCAGAACGAGGTGAGTTGTCAAGAATAGCCATTTCACCAAAGAATTCGCCTGGTTTAAGAATATCCAGATTTTTGTTTGTGTCGTTGGCACATTTTGTAAGCTGAACGTTTCCGCTCTGAATAAGGTAGAAGCTGTCACCGTTTTCAAATTCAGTGATGATTACTTCGCCGTCCTCAAAGGTTTTCTGAAAGCGCTTGAAGGCAGGAAGTTCAAACAGCTTAAGTGCTGAATCCTGAACTTCGGCTTCAACTGCACCTCTTGTCTGCTCAGAAACAATTCCACGCTTAACATAGGCATTTGCTTTGGCAAACATTTCTGCAACTTCTCTTACCATTGGTGCTTTAGGATAGTGCTTGATGAAGGTTCCACAAACATCCTGACAGCTTCTCCATCTTCCATCGTTGTAGAAAGCCTGTGCAACTGAATAAAGGCCGGACATCTGATTGATTTCCTCACCTTTGTTCATAATATTTTCGATTTTTTTGTGAACCTGTCTGAGCTGGTTTGAGAATACACGGAGCATCTTCATTATGATGGCTTTGTTTGAGCTTACCAGCTTTTCGAATTCCTGCACTGTCATTGCAACACAGACAGAATCTGAGAGTGCTGTGGCTGTTTCTTCCCGAGGAAAGTGACCCAAAGCTGATTTTACACCGAAAAATTCACCATTCTTGATTTGTTCTGTAACAGGGAGTTTGGTTTCAACATCATCACTGGTAACTACGACATTTCCCTTTGAAAGAATGAAAACTCGGTCATCAGTATCACCTGCAAAATAGATGATTGAACCTTTTGTATAATTCATTGCCTTTGGCATACGCGTGCTCCTGACAAAATCAAAATTTTTTGTTTTTAAAATAATACAGTCTAATAATAACACAAAGTTTTGTTTTATGCTATTATTAGATTGTTATGATTGACTTGCACTCACATTCTGCCGCTTCGGACGGGCTTTTATCACCTTCAGATTCTGCAAAATATGCCATTGAAAAAAACTTAAGCGTTTGGGCTTTGACTGACCACGACACGGTGGACGGACTTTATGATGCCGCAAAGGAGTGCCTTAAAAGCGAGACTGTTTTTGTTCCCGGAATTGAAATCAACATTGCATGGCCTTCCGGGGAATTCCATTTGCTGGGACTTGGTTTAAGAAAATATTCTGAAGAACTTAAAGATGTTGTTGAGGATATGACAGAAAGCCGCAGGTCAAGAAATCAGGAAATTGTGGACAGAATGAACCGTGACGGAATCGAAGTCACATTGGCTCAGGTTGAAGAAAAATTCACCGCAAGTCAGATCGGCCGTCCACATTTTGCAAGCTATCTCATGGAAATTGGAAAGGTTAAGAGCCGTCAGGAAGCCTTTGACAGATACTTGGGAAAAGGCCGTCCCTGGCATGTGAATCATGTTGGCGCAGATCTGGATGTGGCAGTTGAGGCAATTCGTTCAGCAGGAGGAATTCCTGTTATAGCACATCCTTTGTCGCTTTACATTGGCTGGGGAAGAATGGAAGAAACAATGACCAAAATCCGTGATCACGGTGTGGAAGGTGTGGAAGCGTGGCATCCGGCGGCAAGGGTGAACGAAGGTTATAAACTGGAAGAACTGGCCAAAAAGCTTGGAATGTTTGTTACCGCCGGCAGTGATTTTCACGGAAGGGGAGTGCGTGCAGACCGTCATCTTGGCAGAACCAGCGGAGACAAAAAAATAGAAGAAAGATTCTGGCTGGAAGAACTGTCCCCACATCTGGGCGATTTTGATTACAAAGAAACGGAATGGGTTAAATAATTCGCAATGCACAATGAATAATTGCGAATTACGAATTACGAATTGCATTTATCTTTCATAACTTGAACCTAGATTCAATTCTGTTCTGTATTTGGCTACGGTTCTTCTTGCTACTTTTATGCCTTTTTCTGAGAGCCAGTCGGAGATTTTCTGGTCGCTTGGGGCTTTTTTGTCGTCCTTGTGCTGCTCCAGAAGTTTTTGAATTTCAAATTTTACTGATTCCTTTGAAAGTGCGGCTGATTCTGTGGTTGGTTCAGCGGCTTCTGTTTTTTTAGAATTTGGTTCTGACTGTGTCTGGGCCTGAACTGATGGTGTTTTTGAATTTCCCACTGCATTTGAGAAAAAGTAGCTTATGGGAAAAATTCCCCAGTCACATTCAATATATTTTGAATTTGCCATGCGGGAAATTGTGGTTTCGTGAACCTTCAGCATTTCTGCAATATCTTTCTGGCGCAATGGAACGATGTTTCCAGGTCCCTTTTCAAAAAATCCCTTCTGAATTTCTGCAATCAGCTTGCAGGCTTCAAAAATTGTCTTCTGGCGGAATTCCAGGCTTTCAATAAAACTTTTTGCGTCATTGATGCTGTTTCTGGCAAATTTAATTTCTGCTTTTTTTTGTTCAGATTGTGGTTCTGCTTCATTTTTTTCACTTTCTGAATCTTCAATCAACTTTTCATAATCAGAAGCAATTTTAATTTTAGGAAGAAGCCCCTTTTTCATTTCCAGTTCAAGTCCGTCTTCTGTCTTTGTAATTTTCACTTCTGGAAAAACGAATCCCGTCTGTGTGGTTCCATAATTTCTGGCAGGAAAGGGATCCAGTTTTTTTATGAAATCAAGTGACTCTTCAATGTCTTCCTCTTCATAATCAAAATCACTGAAAGCGCTGAATTTTAATTTTTTCTGATCCTGAATGTATGCCTTTATTTTTTTCTGAATTTTTGCAGGCTGTGGCGGATTCAAAAAATCAAAATGGGAGAGAAGAAAAATCGTACATTCTGAAGCATTTCCACGGGCCTGGGATTGAACCAGAAGGCTTTCCTGAAAATTTGAAGTACAGGTTCCGATTGGATCAAGATTTTGAACAATTTTAAGACATTCTTCAAGAAGTTCTTCAGTTTCTGAACCGTTTTTTTCAAGGAGGGCAGAAGGGCTCAGAATATGAAATCCCTTGTCGTTCAGATTGTAAATGAGTTTTCTGCACAGCTGAACCTTTTCCTGGGGAAGCGGCATTGAGTTCAGCTGATGTTCCAGGTGTTCAGAAAGTGGTTCCCGCCAGTCCTCATTGTTTTCCAGTGCTTCCTGAAAATTATCACTGGCTGCCATTTGTGCCTGAGTTGCTCTGCCGTAGTGAATATCATCAGAGAAATGATTGTTCTGATTTAATTTTGCGTTTTTTTCACCGTCTTCAAAGGCATCTCCCACAATTTCCAGAGCAGGGTTTTTTTCTGCCTTTGCATAAATCTCATTCCGCAGATCAGTTGAAGCCATTGCCAGCAGGTTCATGGACAAAATCTGGCTCTGGCTCATTTTTTGAACCTGTGTCTGAGCCATGCTCTGAGAAACCCGTTGTGTCAGCCTCATCTGTGGAAAATCTGGCATAGCGTGATTATATCACAAATTTTTTACAACGTGTCACCTTCGATCATGGGTAATCTGTCACCTCGATTTTAATCACATTGTCACCTCGATTTTAATCACAGTGTCACTTATGGGAGTTTCACCTGAACGAATTGTTGGGTACCCTGTCACCTCGATTTTGAGCACATTGTCACCTCGAGCACGGGTAATCTGTCACCTCGAGCATGGTCGAGAGGTCTTTATCAACGATTCGTAGATTTCTCGGCTTCGCTCGAAATGACAGTTTCAGGAGTTTTTCTGTAACTTTTTCTTCATTCAATTTTTTCAATTGCATAACCGAATGGGAGAATTAAATGGAAAAAATCCTGAAAAAATCACTTCTTGCACTGACGGCTTCTGCTTTACTTGCAACTGGTTCATTCGCCGCTACAAAATACAGCACAAATCCAGATGAATGTGTGGACGGAGTTTGTTTTGTTCCACAATATGATGACGATGGAAAACAGGTTTATGCCGTAGTTTCACCAGTTGGTTACAATGCAGTAAAAATGATTGAACAGTCAAAGCGACTGGACACACTTAAAGGCAAAACAATTGCTCTGGTGGGTGGAAGCTTTATGGCTATGACGACCCATACTGAGCTGAAAAAATGCATTCTCAAGGAATTTCCAGAAAATACAGTCTACATGTTTGATGACATTGGACAGGCCGGACCATTTTCTGTATTCGGAACAACTGAAAAAACAAAGGCATTTCAGGAAAAATTGAAGGAGCTTAAGGTTGATGCTGTAATCGCTGGAAACTGTGGCTGCGGACTTTGCACAACAAAAGAAACAGGAGATTCCATTGCAGCAGAATATATAGGAATTCCTTCTGTAACTGTGGCAGGTCCAACCTTTGTGGCTCAGGTTCATTCAACTGGGGTAAACCGTGGCGTACCAGTTTTGAGAATTGCAGAATATCCAGGAGCATTTTCATCACATTCTCGGGAAGAGCTTCAGAAAAATGCAAGGGAAGTTTTGTGGCCTCAGATAAAAACAGCGCTTACAACACAAATCACAAAAAAAGAAATTGCAGAATATGCACCAGAAGGCAAACGTCCAGCTGATGAAATCATCTATTACGGAAATTTTGAGGAAATTCAGGAATATTTCAAAATCAACAACTGGACAGATGGCCTTCCAGTAGTTCCACCAACAGATGAAAAAATTGCAGAATATTTGAAATTTACTCCATACAAGGCAAATGATGTAATCGGAACAATTGCAGTGGCTTACAGGGAATGTTCTGTTTACACGGTTGCAGCAAATGCAGTTATGGCTGGAGTTCCTGCTGAATTCATGCCGATTTGCATTGCATTTGTTCAGGGAATGAATAACGGTGAATGGCGAAAACCACTTTCAAGCACCCACGGCTGGACACCTTACGCATGGCTCAATGGACCACTTGCCCGCCAGCTTGGAATAGACTGCCAGCAGGGTATGATAAGTGAAGCAAATAACAAGGCTCTTGGAAGATTCATTGATTTGTGTATGCTGAATCTGGGCGGTTACTATGTTAAGGAAAACAGAATGGGAAGTTTTGGTTACCTCACGCCATTCACTTTCTCAGAAGACGACAAGGCCTGTGTTGAACTTGGCTGGAAACCTTATCATGTAACTCAGGGATATGACCTTAATTCAAACACAATCACAAACGCATCCTGCCTTGCCTGGGGAAACAATGTAACACCGGCTACAAACGATGCAGAAAAAATCAAGAACATAATCGCCTTTGACATTACAGAAAAACAGCAGAACGGATTGGGAAATACAAAACCACAGGTTTACAGAACCCTTTTCATCACGGAATATGTTGCCAAAGACCTTGCAGAAAAGTTCAAGACAAAATCAGCACTGGAAGATTCTTTGATAGAAGCTGCACGCCGTCCTCTGGCACTGAGAACCTATGCACTTTACTGGGCAAACACAGGAAGTCAGCAGTTTAATAGAAGAAGTTTTGCAGACGAGTACAAAATGCTCAAAAAAGATCCGGTTGAACAGGTAGAAATGACACCAACGCCAGACTGGTACAAGCCTCTCATAAATGATGAAAAAATTGAAACAATTGCCTGCATGAACAAAGGGGAAACTCCAATTCTGGTAACAGGGGATGCCGCAAGAAACAAAATTCAGACAATGCCAGGGGGCGGATATGTCACAACGGAAATCAAGCTGCCAAAAAACTGGAACGAACTGGTTGAACCATTGGGTTACGAGCCTATTGAAAATTTCTATCTTGATGCTAAATTTAACAGGGAAGAAAATGCTTCAGGGCCAAAAAAGCCAAAGCGTCAAAATCCATCAGCAGGGGATTCCTACAATTCCAAAAAGCCAAACAGGTCATTTCGAGCGGAGCCGAGAAATCTATCACAATAATTTATAGACATCTCCACTACGGTCGATGTGACAGTTTACAGTGACCTAAAAAAATCACCACAAGGAGAAACACAAATGAAAAAAATTAAAACACTTTTTGCTGCCGTTACAATACTTCTTTCAACAACAGCATTTGCACAGAAATTTGAGTTTGCCGCAAAGGACATCAACAATAAAAACATAACGGAAGCAGTTTTTGCAGATTCAAAGCTTACAATGGTAAACATCTGGGGAACCTTCTGCGGCCCTTGCATTTCAGAAATGCCTGATCTTGGAAAACTCAACAAGGATTACGCAGAAAAAGGCTTTCAGGTTGCGGGAATCGTAATTGATGCAGCCAACAGAAAAGGCAACATGGTTCCAAAAACCGTGGAAGCAGCAAAAAAAATCGTAAAGCAGACTGGTGCAGATTATCTTCACATTGTACCAGATTCAAAAATGCAGTCTGGAGTTCTGGCAGATGTAATGGCAGTTCCAACAACTTTCTTTGTGGATAAAGACGGAAACATTGTGGGAGAAGTTTACACAGGCAGCAGAAGTTATTCCGACTGGCAGAAAATTGTTGAGGAACTTCTGAAAAAAGTATGAAGCAGAAGATAATTTCGATTTTGATTTTACTGGCAGGAATTTCTCTTGTAGCGGCTGGAATTTTCAGGGAAGAAGCTGAATGTGTCTTTGAAAAAGCCACAAGAATCTGCATGGAGTGTATCGGAATTGGCTAAGATTTCTAAAATAAGGCTTGTGGTTCAGGCAGGTTTTGCGGCAATTTCCAACGGTTACATAAAAGGTTTTGCAAAGGGGAGAATTTTTGAAGGAGAAGCAAAATACCTCTGCGTTCCGGGGCTTAACTGCTATTCCTGTCCGGGTGCTTTGGGTGCTTGTCCAATCGGTTCACTTCAGGCAACCTTGAACAGCAGGGAATATCGAGTTTCATTGTATGTTTTTGGACTCCTTGTAATTTTTGGAACATTTTTGGGAAGATTTGTCTGCGGATTTTTGTGTCCCTTTGGACTGATTCAGGATTTGCTGTACAAAATTCCGTTTTTCAAGAAAATTTCTTCGCTTCCCGGTGAAAAATTCCTGCGTTATTTCAGGTTTGTGATTCTTGCAGTGTTTGTAATTATTCTTCCAATGTTTGTTTCAGACATAACAGGACTTGGACAGCCCTGGTTCTGCAAATTCATTTGCCCCGCTGGAACCCTTGAAGGCGGAATTCCACTGGTTTTATTGAACAAACCCCTCCGTTCTGCGGCAGGCTTTCTGTTCAAATGGAAGGTTCTGATTTTAATAATTACAATAATTTCTTCTATAATAATATACCGACCTTTCTGCCGCTACATCTGTCCGCTGGGTGCAATCTACGGAATTTTCAATAAGGTGTCCTTCTACAGATTCAAAGTAGACGAAACAAAATGCACAAAATGCGGGGCCTGTCAGAAAGTCTGCAAACTGAACATAAAACTCTACGAAAATCCAAATTCCATGGACTGCATCAGGTGTGGCGAATGCAAGTCTGCCTGCCCAAAGAAAGCAATCCAATAGATGCGGTGGTTGAGCCTGGTCGAAACCTCCATATCTAATGGAATGGTCATTTCGACAGGCTCAATGACCGAAGATTGTCGGCATTACAAAAAACTCGCATTTTCAAAGATGTCACTAAAAATTGCAATTTTTAGTGACTCTAACTATAATTACATCTATGAAAACATTTACAAACTACGGTGTGCAGATTCCAGAAATCCTGCTGCCAAAAAACATTGATTTAAGCTCTTGGTCGGTTATTGCCTGTGATCAGTACACACAGGATAAGGATTATTGGAAAAAGGCTGCTGATTTTGCAGGAAACAAACCTTCAACACTCAACCTCATTTTCCCAGAAGTTTACCTTAACGAAGCAGATAAGGATGAGCGCATTGCAAAAATCCAGTCAACAATGAAGGAATATCTTTCAGCTGGAATTTTTGACTCAACAGAACAGGCTGTTTACATTGAACGCAAAACAGAATACGGCCGCACACGCAAAGGTCTTGTAATTGCCATCGACCTTGAAAAATACGAATGGAAGCCAGATTCAAAGGCATTCATCCGTGCAACAGAAGCAACAGTTCCAGAACGCATTCCACCACGCATGAAGATTCGTAACGGTGCTTCACTTGAACTTCCACACATCATGCTTCTTGCAAACGATGCAGAAGACGCACTGGTTGGTGGAGCTGGAAAAATTTCCAAGAAAAATGCACCAGTTTACGACGGCGACTTGATGCACAATTCAGGACACATCACAGGCTGGGCTGTAAAAGGTTCAGAAGCAGAAAAAGTAATTGAAGACGCCCTTGCTTCACTTGCAAAAAATGGAACAGACAAAGACGGAAACACATTCCTTTTTGCTGTAGGTGACGGAAACCATTCCCTTGCAACAGCAAAAGCAGTTTGGGACGAACACAAAAAGACATTGAGCGGAACAGAACTTGAAACTTCATCAGTTCGCTATGCACTTGTTGAAATCGTAAACATTTATGACACAGGTTTGACATTTGAACCAATCCACCGCGTAATCTTCAATCAGGATACAGAAAAATTGATTGGTTTTGTTCAGTCAAAGTTGGGTGGAGAAGTAAAGTCATTTGCTTCAGAAGCAGAATGGACAGCTTTTGTTGGAGACAAGTCTGCAAAGGGCGCAAGATACGGATTCTTTGACGGAAGCAAATACTGTGTTCTTGAAACAGCAATCACAGATTTGGCAATTGCAGCACTTCAGCCAGTTCTTGATGAATACCTTGATGCAAATTCAAATGACAAAAAGAACGACATTGACTACATTCACGGAACAGAAGATGTTGTAGCCCTTGGTAAAAAAGACAACGGCCTTTCAATTCTTCTTCCACCAATCGCAAAAGACAGTTTCTTCGCCACAATCAACGGCCGCGGCCCACTCCCAAGAAAATCCTTCTCAATGGGTGAAGCCAGCGAAAAGAGATTCTACGTAGAAGCAAGAAAACTTTTTTAATCAATGCACAATGCATAACTTAAAAATAGTTGCATTTTGATGTTTTTGTGTTAGAATTTAAAATGATATGTTGACACAAAAAATCAAAGCGGTAAGATTGCTCGATTGCTCGATTGCTCGATTGCTCGATTGCTCGATTGTAGGAATTTTATGCTCTAAGATTGTTTTTGAAATAACTATAGAAAAGTTAAAGGCACGATTTATGCGCTGTGGCGTATGAATTGTGCCTTTTTGTTTTTAAATAAATTTTTCGGAGAAATATATTATGGAAGCTACCAGAGAATTGAAATTGGAATTTCTTAAATGTACAAAGGATTTTGATGATAGAGAGATTATCTCAAACATAGATGATGAGAATAAAAAATGGTTTTATATACAGGCTGGAAGAAATGAAGTTGCAGATTGTTTCCATCTTGAATTCACGGAAGAAGAAACCTTTGAATTTCATATAGAAACAAAAGAAATCATAAGCAAATTTGATTGTAAGAAGGCTTTTAATGATTTTAAAAATTTGCCTGAATTTTCTGAGTTTGATTTTGAAAATGGCGGCTGGAATTTTTGCACTAAAGGATATATTGCTCCATTTAAGGGCGAAATAACAGAGAATAATTTATTTACGGTTATTTTAGATACTTTAGAGAAAGTTGATGACGCCGTAACAAAATATAATTTTTAGGATTATGGAGGATTTTATGAAAAAGATAATTACAGTTTTAACAGCATCCTTGCTGGTGGCAGCAAGTTCTGTTTTTATGTCTTGTGGTGAAGGTACGGGTTCAGAAAATCTCACACCCGAAGCAGTGGTTCCAAAGGGAGATGAAACCCAAACTCTTACACAGGAACAAATGATTTCAAAGCTGAACGACAATAGCAAAGAAATTATTTTTGAAGCAGTTCTTGCAAGTAAAAATGCAGAAGCTCTTCTTGTAAAATTATCTGATAGACAAAAAGCAGAACTTTTTGACTTAATGTATACCGTTGACAAACAGAATGAAGCATTTGAAGCGATTCTTGCATCAAAAAGAGCAGAAGGTAAAGTAATAGAGCTTTTAAATGACAAGGAAAAAGCAGATGTATTCGATGAGCTTCTTGCAGCAAAAACAAGCAAGGACTTTATCGTAGAAATTCTTACACAACCAGATAAACAAACACTTTATGATGAGATAAAGACTTATTTTAAAGAAAATTTCACACAGGCAGAACTTATTGCATTATTGGATGATGAATCAAAAAACTCAATATATGATTCAATTCTCGCAAGTCAAAATGCTGATGCACTTCTTGCAAAATTATCTTTCAGGCAGAAAGTAGAACTTTTTGACTTAATGTATAACGATGAAAAGAAGAATGAAGCCTTTGAAGCAATTCTTAGGGAGAAAAGAGCAGAAGACAAAGTAATAGAACTTTTAAACGACAAAGAAAAGACTGATATATTCGATGAACTTCTTAAAATAAAAACAAGCAAGGATTTTATCCTTGAAATTCTTACAAAACCAGAGAATGAAACGCTTTTTTATGAAGTAAGGAGCTATTTTACAGAAACTTATACACAGGCAGAACTTCTGTTACTTTTGAATGATGAATCAAAAACAACAGTTTTTGAACAAATTCTTTCAAGTAAGAATGCAGACGCACTTCTTGAAGAATTATCTGATGCGCAGAAAGTAACATTGCTAGACAAAATGCTTGCAAGTGATGAAAAAAATTCAATATTTGAAGCAATTCTTGCAGAGAAAAGAGATGAAGGTAAAGTTGCAGAACTTTTAAACGATGCTGAAAAAATTGAAATATTTGACACGCTTCTTGCAATAAAAACAAGCAAAGACTTTATAGTAGGACTTTTAGAAGAAAACGAAAGTCTTTATACAGAAGTAAAAGATTATTTTACAGAAAAATTTACACAGGCAGAACTTATTGCTCTTTTGAACGGGGAATCAAAAACATCTGTTTATGAAGAAGTTCTCGCAAGTCAAAATGCAGATGCACTTCTTGCAAAATTGTCTGATGAGCAGAAAACTGCAGTGTTTGACAAAATGCTTACAGCTGACAAAAAAAATACAGTGCTTGAAGCAATTCTTGAAGAAAAAAGAAAAGAAGGTAAAGTTGCGGAACTCTTAAACGATGAAGAGAAATCTGCAATATTTGACACGCTTCTTGTAACAAAAACAAGCAGAGCCTTTATTGTGGAAATCCTTACAAAAGAAGGAAACGAAGCAGTTTATGCTGATGTAAAAAAATACATCACAGATACTCTTTCAAAAGAAGAACTTGTAGCACTTCTCAATGCAAAAGATTCAACACCACCAGCTGTTGTAAGCACTCTTGCAGCAACATCAAAAGACACAGGAATTGAGCTAACCTGGACTGACCCAAACGATGAGGATTTGTGGGGCTTTGTAATTGGATATTATGAAAATACTTCTGCCCGTGCATTGAGTCTTGATAACACAAAGCACGAATTTGTTGTAGGAAAGTCATCAAATACAGACAGATCAAACAGTACATTTGTTGGAAATCTTACAGATAAAAAGTCTTATACATTCTATATAAAAAGCATTGATGAAAACTTTAATGTGAGCGATGCAAAAGAAAGTACAAGTTGTACTTATAATGAAAAGTTTGTTGAAGTTCCAGTAAATGTAACAGGAACTACAGCTACTGTTTCAAAAATTAAGTATTTTAAGCAGACTTTGCCAGTTAATGGAAATTACACTTATGAACTTGATTCTCAAGAAGATAAAAATCTTGAAGCAGGAACTGTACTTTCTGATATAACTAAAACAATAACGGGCTTTAGCAAAAAAGGAATGAGCGAGAATGACGGAATATTGAGCGTTTACTTTGATAGAAATGTAATTACATATACATTTAACTCTGGCGAAAACGGAACTTTTGCCGATGGAACAACAACAAAAGAACTAAAAGGACTTTACGGTTCATCTGCAACAATTCCAATCGTAAAAAGCACAAGTCATAACTTTGGCGGATGGTTTACAAGTACAAATATAACTCCAGCAACAACTTATGGCGAAAGCGATTTAACATTTACTGTAAAGTGGAATGAAAAACTTGCTGGTGGATTTAACTGGTATGAAACCCCAATAGATGTAGAAACAAACGAAGTAGCAACAGCAAGTTCAAAATACATCTACTTCGGAGTATTCCCAAAAACAGTACTTTCAGAAATAAGTGGAATAACTGTAGATGAAACAGAAATGAAGGTAATGGGAGCAAATACATATTACAAAGGTAACGACGGAAACTACTACTCAAAAGTAAGAGAAAACGCTTATGGTTCAAGTTATACTTACACAGACGGAACAACTGCAAAACAGAGTACTGCAAATAGTACTCGTTATTTCAAAGTAGAACCAATCAAGTGGAAAGTTTTGACAACAAACTACAACAATACAGGCAAAGCACTTTTACTTTGTGAAGATATTTTGACAGGAAATGTTCCGTATCATGTATCATGGTCAGATAGAACAATTGGTGGAAGTACAGTTTATGCAAATAACTACAAGTACAGTACAATTAGAGCATATCTGAATGGAAAATATGAAAGCGATGATACACAGTCAAAAACTGCTTATGCTGATAAAGGCTTCTTGCAAACAGCTTTTACAAGCACAGCACAGTTATTGATTGCAGAAACTGTAGTTGATAACAGCAAAGAAACAACTGGTTATTCAGAAAGCACGTATGCAGCAACTTATGCTTGTGAAAACACAACAGATAAGATTTTCTTATTGAGTGAAAGCGAAGTAATCAACAGTTCTTACGGCTTTGCTGTGTATAATAGGATTGGACAAGGAAGCGCAAGAATCCGAATAACAACCGATTATGCAAAAGCAAATTACGCTTACCAGAGGCCAGAAAACGGCTACGGCGGTTATTGGTGGTTGCGCTCTCCTAGCTATAATTTTAGGAACATCGCGTGCTACGTGAACTATGACGGCAATGCCAGCAACAACTTCCTTGACGCGAATCTTGCGACTTACGGTGTTGTGCCAGCTTTGTCAATTTCACTTCAGTGAAATTGACTATAATCTTCTTGCGTAAGCAATAATCTGTATCAAATTGCAGAAAGGGGTTGTCCAATAAGTATGATTTGCGGCGGTTGAGGCTCTCGAAACCACCACATATAGTGTAGCAGTCATTTCGACAAGCTCAATGAGCGCTACACTCATTACTTTTGGGACAGCCCC
>JAGHUJ010000109.1 GCA_018064905.1 Candidatus Treponema equifaecale | reverse complement strand
AAGTATTCGCGCTTCTTGTATTCGCGGATAATGCCTTCCTTTTCAACCATGCGCTTAAAACGTTTGATTGCCTTTTCAAGGTTTTCTGAATCGTCTACGTTGATTGTTGCCATTGTAATTCACCTCCTTAGATACGAGGATTCGTAAGTGCACCAATTATCTCATATTTTACCGCTTTTGTTCAAGAGCCCCACCGCTTCAAAGTATTCCTTCCTATTTTTTTATGGAATAATTACTTCCTTTCAAAATTATGAGTTCCTGCTGAAGAAGAGATTCAATCACAAAGTCAAAGGTCTGTTCATTATTCATTTCACTTATTATTGCCAGGTTCATAAATTCCTCTGTATCGGTGATATATGGATACAATTGTTTTTTTGAAAGCTTCCCTTTCTTTTTTAGCAGAAAATAGATTTGGGAAGTCAGTTCAGATTTACATCTATCTATTTCACGTTCCTTGCGCATTCTTTCATTTTGAAGTTTTTTTTCTTCTTCCTGACGCTTTAATTCTTCAATCCTTGCATCTTCTGCTTCCTGTTCCTTCTGCGACAGTCCTCGTTTGAGCGAAAATTCACTGCTGTACGGATCATATTTATGAACTTCGAACTTGATTCCTGTCAATTCAGAAAGTTTTTCAACGATAACCGGAAGCATTTCGTGTTTTGTCTTATAGCCAAAATTCCAATCCGCAGGTTCAATCAAATCATAAGCAACATCTTCATATTTATATTCTGTAATCAGTATTCCAGCCTCAACACTTTTCTGAACAGAAACATATATGCAATACCTGTTTACATAATCTTTTATGCTGTCAGGAATAGGGGCATCAGTCATTTTAAGTTTTCCGAGTTTCTCCTGAAGTTCTTTGTAATTTATGCCCCACTCGCTATTATCGAGAGCAGCGCCTTCATACAAATTAAAACTTTTGACTACAACCTTGACACTTCCATCTTCGAATAACTTTATATCCTGCTGCGGAATTTTTTTAACGATGGCATCCTCGTACAGATTATCCACTGAAGAAATTTTTCTGCCGTCTGGTGCACATATTTCAACATCAATACTCATCATGTTGTTTTCATTGGCAAAAGAACATTTTCTGTCTTCATCAAAAATTTTTTTATTGTCTAAACTTGTGTACCCATAATGCTGTCTTATAAAAGTTGCAACTCCATCTTTTTTGTAGTCGGTGGAATTTCCCTTTACAGGATATTTTGGCCACGAAACTTTATCATATTCTTTTTCAACAGTTATCCCCTTCCAGTTTTTTGTCCATGATTTGCAAAGCCCATCAGTCATCGCTTTTATGAGTCTCGAATATTTTCTATTCATACGGTATTCAACAGTAAGTTTGTAATCGGCAGTTCTTGTTTCCATGTCTAGACTTTTTTGCGCAAACTTATATTCATAGCAGTAAATTTCATAGGCATGTTCAGTCCAATATTTTTCTGCATTCTTCAACAGAAGAACCCACCCATCATAAATTGAAAAGTCATCGTATTCGTCAAAACCTGGCTTGCCTTCTTTTATGACATTTTCAATTTCAATGAACCTGTCATAGGCTTCCTTGCAGTTTTCAAAATCTTCCTTGACTGCATCATAGTAGTAACCCAGGGCATAGGCATAATTTTTTTCCGCATCGAACTTTTTTGCCTTGTTCAAAAGTTCGGTATACTTTGCACTCTGTCCAAAAGCAAAAGTGCTGAACAGACATACAAGACCAGCCAATAAAAATTTTCTCATAAATCCTCCTGAGGAAGATTTGCTTACAGGCAACACTTTAACACCGGTTCCCTGCTCACATGCCTTCCAAAAAACTTTTACTACATTTACCACAGTTCAGTCTCATGTAATAAGAATTTTTCAGTTGAATTTATTTGCCACAGGAAAAGTAATAAACATAAGTAGAGATTATTTTTAACCAAAACAACAGCAAAATTTTCAATGCTGGCAGCACATGTGCTTCACCAAACTGCTTCGATTATTCTCGGCCTGAAAGTAAACTGCATATTGCCTTAAAGCAATCTGATTTTAAAATTCTTTCCTTTATTTTTTCTGCAAGATAATTTTTATTTAGTCTATTCTTAGAATATTTAAGATATGTCT
>JAGHUJ010000050.1 GCA_018064905.1 Candidatus Treponema equifaecale | reverse complement strand
ATCAAATCACCTTACTACATCAACCAGGCTGATCTCGTAGCTTGTCACAACCAGTCTTATATCATCAAGGGATACAAGATGGTTCAGGATGTTAAGAAGGGTGGTACATTCCTCATCAACTGTCAGTGGTCAGATGAAGAATTGGACAAACATCTTCCAGCTGAATCAAAGAAATACATTGCTGACAACAACATCAAGGTTTACACAGTAGACGCTGTTAAGCTTGCTACTCAGGTAGGTCTTGGAAAGAGAACTTCTACAGTTCTTCAGTCTGCATTCTTCAAGCTTGCAGGTGTACTCCCAGCTGATGAAGCTATCAAGTACATGAAAGAAAAAGTTGTAGCAAAATTCTCTAAGAAGGGTCAGGAAGTTGTAGACATGAACTGCAACGCTATTGACCTTGGTGCAGGTGCCCTCCACGAAGTTGCAATCCCAGCTTCATGGTCTAACCCGGCTCCAGATGCTGCAAAACCAGCTCTTGAAGGCGAAAAGAAAACAGTTGCTATGGTTGAAAAGCTCATGAACCCTATTTCGCTCATGGACGGCGACAACCTCCCTGTTTCTGCATTCAAAGACATCGCAGACGGCCAGTTCGAACTCGGTGCTTCTGCTTACGAAAAACGCGGTACAGCTGTAATGATTCCTTCATGGAACGCTGACACTTGTGCTCAGTGTAACAACTGTGCATTCGTATGTTCACATGCAACTATCCGTCCTTACCTCCTTACAGCTGATGAAGCTTCTAAGGTTGAAGGTCTTGGTGCAAAAACTGTAGCTGCAAAACTTCCTAAGTTCGCTGCTTACAAATACACACTTTCTGTTTCTCCACTCGATTGTATGGGTTGTGGTGAATGTACAACTGTATGTCCTACAAACTCTCTTACAATGGTTCCACAGGAAACTCTTGTTCAGAACCAGCCACAGTGGAACTACCTTGTTGCAAATGTTTCTAAGAAACCAGAAGTTGATTCAATGCCACTTTCACCATTGACATCACAGTTCAACCAGCCACTCCTTGAATTCTCAGGTTCATGTGCAGGTTGTGCAGAAACATCTTATGCTCGTCTTATTACTCAGCTCTTCGGAGAAAGAATGTACATTTCAAATGCTACAGGTTGTTCTTCAATCTGGGGTGGACCAGCAGCAACAGCTCCTTACACAATCAACAAAGATTCAAAGAAAGGTCCGGCTTGGGCTAACTCACTCTTTGAAGACAATGCTGAACACGGTCTCGGTATGTATGCAGGTCAGAAATACCTCCGCGAAGCAGCAGTTGAAAACGTACGTGCTTGTGTAGAATCAGACAAAGCTTCTGCTGAACTCAAAGCAGCATTTGCTAAATTCGAAGAAACATACAACAACACAGATCTTAACAGCGAAGCAACAGATGCTCTCGTAGCAGAACTTGAAAAAGCAGCATCAGCTGGTTGTGAAAACGCTAAAGCAGCTCTCGAAAAGAAAGATTACCTTTCAAAGAAAGCTGTATGGATCTTCGGTGGTGACGGTTGGGCTTACGACATCGGTTTCGGCGGTCTCGACCACGTACTCGCTTCTGGCGAAAACATCAACGTAATGGTATTCGATACAGAAATGTACTCAAATACAGGTGGACAGGCTTCTAAGGCTTCTAACATCGGTGAAGTTTGTCAGTTCGCTTCTGCTGGTAAAGAAGTAGGAAAGAAATCACTTTCTGAAATCGCTATGAGCTATGGATACGTTTACGTAGCACAGATCGCTCTTGGTGCAAACCCAACTCAGGCCCTCAAGGCTATCAAAGAAGCTGAAGCATACAATGGTCCATCATTGATCATTGGTTACGCTCCATGTGAACTCCACGGTGTTAAGGGTGGTATGACCCACTGTCAGGACGAAATGAAAGCAGCTGTTAAGGCTGGTTACTGGAACCTGTTCAGCTTCAACCCAGCTCTTAAGGCAGAAGGAAAGAATCCATTCACTCTCACATCAAAAGAAGGTGACGGTTCTTACCAGGCATTCCTTAACAACGAAACTCGCTACTCTGCACTTACTCGTAAAGATCCAGAGAGAGCAAAAGTTCTCTTTGATCGCAACGAACAGGCTGCTAAGGCACGTTTCGAACACCTGCAGAAGTTGATTGAACTTTACAAATAAGTTTTATGCCGGCTTGAACGGCAAAAAAACTATGAGTACGAAAGAACGGTTTTGCCGTTCTTCGTGCCAAAATAGTTTTAAAAACAACACAGGGCATTCCGATTGGAATGCCCTGTGTTGTTTTTAAGCATTGGAAAACTATCATTCCGACTTGTGAGTGTTTTTATCAGCCCGCTGCATTTCTTTCCGTTTTTTATAAAAATTTTCTATTGTCCGAGAAAGGATATTTCCGCTAAAATTTAAATCATGATTGTAAAAAATATTACTGATAAAATTTCATATATTCCTTCAAGCGAAGATCCATTCACTGCGGATGTTGCGCTCATAAAACAGACGATTGTATCTGGATTTTTGATGTTGGAACAACAAATGAAATCACTGATTACATAAATTCGCTTTCTGGAACAAAAAAAGGAACCATCATACAGGAAGAAATTAAATTTTTTGAAAATCGCAGCGCTGAATTCTGTGCATTGACTCACGATCCTTTATACATAGTAAAAAAATCAAAAATTATTGCTAAATTAAAGAAAATTTATGAAATGCGTGAAGAAAACTGTCCTGAAATCAAAATAAGATTTTAAAGTAGCAATCATTTTTTTGCGTCAGGCAATGGAGCAGCGCCGAAGGCGAAGACCGCAGCGAACAGAGTGAGCGAGGACTTAGAGCGTTAGCGAACTGCGGAACTGCCGCCGGCAACTGCAATGAAATGAAAGTTGCCGGGACGCCCACATTCTTTCTGAAATATTTTTACTGTAAAAGTTCATCTGCAAGTTTTTCAAGCTGAACTTCATTTTCAGCCGTCATTGCAATCTTTATGCTCGCCTTGTTTTCTGCAAATTTTATTTCTTTGCATGGTTCCAGCAGCGCCTGCATTGTTTTTGCGGCCAACGGACCCCAGCTGCCATTTTCGATAAAGCCGATTGTTCGTTTCTGATAATTCCTTGAAACCAGATGTTCGATAAATTCACGCATTTTCGGGAAAACACCGCCGTTATAAGTTGTAGAAGCCAGAACAAGCTTTCCATATCGGAAAGCATCTTCGATACATTCATAGGTTTCTTCACGAACAAGGTCTTCAAGAATTACTTTTTTACAGCCTTTATCAACAAGAATTTCCGCAAGTTTTTCAGCAGCTTTTTTTGTATTTCCATAGACTGAAGTGTAAGCAATCACAACGCCTTCGCTTTCAGCTTCATACGCTGACCAGATTTTGTAATAATCCAGATATTTTTCAATTTCAGAATCCAAAACCGGCCCGTGTAAAGCGCAGATTTTCTTAATTTCAAGATTTTCAGCTTTTTTAAGCACTGCCTGAACATTGTCGCCGAATTTTCCGACAATTCCAAAATAATATCTTCGCGCTTCGCAAAGCCAGCCTTCAGGATCATCATAATCATTTGCACCGAATTTTCCAAAACCGTCCGCACTGAATAAAATTTTTTCAGAAGATTCATAAGTCATAATTACTTCCGGCCAGTGAACATTCGGAGCCGTTATAAAATTCAAAGTATGAGATCCAAGCTCAAGCCTGCTGCCTTCACCAACGACAATCTGTTTATCTGCAAAATCTGTTCCAAAATAGCTCTTCATCATAACAAAAGCCAGTTTTGACGAAACGATTTTTGCTTCAGGATATTTTTCTGCAAAGTTTCTGATATTCGCTGAATGATCCATTTCCATGTGCTGAACTACAAGATAATCCGGCGTTTTTCCAGCAAGTTCTTTTTCAAGATTTTCCAGCCATTCTTCGCCGAAGTTTTCATCAACACTGTCCATGACCGCAATTTTTTCATCTAAAATCAAATAAGAGTTGTAGGCCATTCCATTCGGAACCGGGAACTGTCCTTCAAAAAAATCAATTTCGTGATCATCAACGCCGACATATTTTATCGAATCCGAAATAATCATAAAAATTCCTCCAAAATTGTTCTTGTAATAATCATACTAATAAATTTTGGAATCTGGTTTTAAAAATTGTAAATAAGGGCGTTCCCCTGCACTCACTTCACTTCGTTCCGTTCGCTCCGGGTCCCGTGCTTCAGGGTTCCGGCGTCTGACGCGCCTCCATTGTTTATTCTGGTGGTTTCGAGAGCCTCAACCACCGTCATAAACAACGGCTTCGCCGCCCTTACGCCCGGTAACGCAATTTATCTGATTTCAGCAGCCAGCAACGAGTTTTTTCAATCATTTTAAAACTTCTGCAATTCTTACCAGATTTTTTTGATTTTCCAGAGACAGCTTTTTGAAGCTAAAAACAAGCTGCTTTTCCATTCTTTCTATTTCTTCAGAATCTTTTTTTTCCTTATTTCCTTTTACAAGATATTCAACAGACACTCCTAAAATATCCGCGATTTTAACCGCAGTTTCAACATTCGGAAGTACACCTCGTGCATCAATATAGGAAAGAAATGTGCTGTAACTTATTCCAATCTGAGCCGCAATCTCTTTTCCCGAAAATCCTTTGTATTCAATTTCTTCACGAAGTCTGTCTTTAAAACTCATGATGTAAGAATAACAAGATTTTGTTGTTAAAAATTTGACAGCGTTAATAT
>JAGHUJ010000148.1 GCA_018064905.1 Candidatus Treponema equifaecale | reverse complement strand
ATCCGGGCGAAGCTTCTCCCCCCCATTGATGTAAACAGGAACAACCTTACTTCCCTCTTCCATGTAGGCGGTGAACAAAACCCGCACCATTTTTTCTGGAGAACCAGCAATCTCAGGTTCCTGGCTGCAGAACAATGGAACTCCAGAGAAATCAACCTGATTCTGACCTCTTCTCAAGGCAGCCGCAGGATTCATAAGATTGAGGTCGCTGGTAATCGTAAACTGAATGGAAACAATATCTTCCGGCTTAAGATTATTTTCCTTCACCAATTCAAGGCACATCTGACAAACATTCTGTGTAACAGATTCCTTTGTATTTTCTGCACCAGTGGCGCCTCTGATTCCATAAAGTCTGCTCGACATAAGCTTCTCCAAAGCATTCAATTTAATGCGCTTTAATGATAGAATAATTGAGATTTTTAAAGATACTATATAGCAAATGAGGCCTATTTTCAACAAATGAGCGAAAACACCAGCAATGCTGAAACAAAACAGGAAGAATCCTCAACTCAGGTTTCGAGACGACTGCCACCGCTGCTCCGTCTTACAAGGCGTGCCTGCATTTTTTTGTTTCTTACACTTTCAGCCTTCGTGGTTTTCTACATAACCGGAAATTTCCAGAACTTTCTTGACTCAAACACGGTGCTCATTCTCATGGCCGTCAGCTTCAACTCAATCATGCTGACTATATTCTCAGGACTGGCTTTTTTTGAAACGATTTTCTTTGCCATAAAGGACAAGAGACCCGGAATTCTGTTCAATCTGTTTTTCTTCACGCTTACACTTGCCTGCAGCATTGCAACTTTGGTTCTGTCTATTTCAATAAACAATCTTTCAGAAGGCTTTAATTTCTGATATAATCGCATACCATGAAGACAATCGAAATCCCAGAAATTTTACAGAAGATGAACGGAATCTTTAAGTCCAATGGTTATGAGGCCTATCTTGTTGGTGGTGCTGTCAGGGACATGATTCTCGGAAAAAACGCATCTGACTGGGATTTAACGACGAATGCAACGCCAGAACAGGTTCAGTCAATGTTTCACAAGGTGATTCCAACAGGAATTGCCCACGGAACTGTTACTGTTCATTTTATGGGAAAGGAAATTGAAGTCACAACTTACAGATGTGAGGAAGGCTTTACAGACGGAAGACACCCGGACAAAGTTTCATACAATGCAACTTTAGAAGAAGACCTTTCCCGCCGTGATTTTACAATAAATGCAATAGCAGCTTCACTTTCAGACGGTACAATCGTTGATCCATTTGATGGTCAGAAGGACATTGAACGAAAAATTCTCAGAACAGTTGGAAAAGCTTATGACAGATTCATGGAAGACGGGCTCAGACCTATCCGTGGAATCAGATTTGCAGCCCAGCTTGGATTTGAGCTTGAAGAAGAAACATTTGCGGCAATGATGAATGCAGATGTTCAGGAAAAGATTCATTCAATCTCCATGGAAAGGTTCAGGGATGAAGTTGTAAAGCTTCTTAAGTCAAATGAACCTTCACTGGGCTTTCACCTTATGGAAAAAACAGGAATCCTCAAATTTTTCATTCCTGAGCTGGCAGAATGCAGAGGCTGCACACAAAGGGACATCCGCGGCTTCCATGAGTTTGATGTGCTTGACCACATTCTCTACGCCTGTGACGGTGCACCAAAGGACAATTTTACGGTCAGACTGGCAGCCCTTTTCCACGACATTGGAAAAATGGAAGCAAGAACCGTTGAAAAATATGAATATCCAAGTGCATCAGGACAGTATGTGGACATAATTCATTTTCACATGCACGACAAATATTCGGCACAGAAGGCAAAACCAATTCTCACTCGGCTGCGGTTTCCAAATCAGCTTATAGAAAAGGTCGTTCATCTTATTGAGCAGCACATGTTCTTCTTTGAAACAAACTGGACAGACGGTGCAGTAAGAAGATTCATAGTCCGTGTTGGAAAAGAAAATCTGGAGGACTTATTCGCCCTTCGCTATGCTGATGAATACGGCGGCCACAGAAGACCAATGGATCCAGAATGCAAGGAAGCAAAGGCCATAGAAATTCTGAGACAGAGAACAAAAGAAGTTGAATCAAAAAATTCCGCTCTGAGCCTTAAGGAAATGGCAATCAACGGCAGCGACCTTATGAAAGCTGGAATTCCTGCAGGAAAGAAAATCGGTCTTATTCTGAACGAACTTTTTCAGATGGTGCTTGAAAAGCCGGAACTTAACACAAAGGAACAGCTTCTGAGACTTGCTGAAAACTTTTCAAAAACAAGCAGTTTATAAAAATTCCTCTGATTTTTTATTGAACAGACAAGGCTTTTCCTATATGGTAGTAGGACATTTTTTACAATAAGGAGATAAAGAAAAAATGAACAAAACAGAATTGGTAGACGCAATCGCAAAAGACACAGGTCTTTCAAAGAAAGATTCAGAAGCTGCTCTCAAATCTTTCATCGAAAACGTTTCTAAGGCTATGGAAAAGGGCGATTCAGTTCAGCTCGTAGGCTTTGGAACTTTCGAAGTTGGCGAACGCGCTGCACGCTCTGGCCGCAATCCTAAGACTGGCGAGACAATCACAATTGCTGCTTCTAAATCACCAAAATTCAAGGCTGGCAAGGCTCTCAAAGACAGAGTTAACAAATAAGCCGAAAGATTTGGTTTAAATAACGAAAGCCCTTCCCGTTCTGAAAGGAACAGGAAGGGCTTTTTTTGTGCAGTATAGATTTCTCGGCTAAGCTCGAAATGACAAAATTGGAAAAGCTCCGATATCACAAAGTCGAAAAAAAATATTACAAATGCTGAAAAAAAAGGCAATATTAAGAAACGTGAAAGCAATATAGTTTTAGGACAAAAAAAATCTCCGAATTACTTCGGAGATTTTTGCCACCGGTTGGAATCGGACCAACGACACATAGATTTTCAGTCTATTGCTCTACCAACTGAGCTACAGCGGCTTATTTTGAAGCGGCAGAAGGGAGTCGAACCCTCGTCTTTAGCTTGGAAGGCTAAGATAATAGCCGTTATATGACTGCCGCATCGATGTATATAACTATATACTCTTGTATTATTTGTGTCAACACATAAAATCAAAAAAAATAAAAATTTTTTCATTTTTTTTGATTTTTTTTTCAAAATGCCATTTCCGGGCAAATAAAAAGGACAATCAACAGTTTTTTTTGACTGTCCCTGATTATTTTTTAGTAAATGGCACTGCAAATTTAGTTCTTCTCAATCAGCCCTTTCTTTTCAAGATAATCCAGAATCATCTCAACGATCATTTCCGGAGTTCTTGTGGCTGTATCAATCTTCAAATCAGCAAATTCATATTCACTGTTGTCGATTGAATAAAGCTTCATGTAGCGTGCTGAATCCTCGCGGTCACGCATTGCTGTAAAATCCTTAATCTGCTGAAGATCACCGCCTTCACGGTTCAAAATACGCTTTGCACGGGTGTCATCGCTGGCAATGAGATAAACCTTGATATCAGCCTCTTTGAGCATCCAGATTGCAAGACGGCTTCCAAGAACACAGCTTTCAGCCTTTGCCAGCTCAACCTGATGAGTATCAACGTAAACATCATAGGAATCGTCCGTCTTTGCGTTTTCAATTACCTGTGCCAGAGTAAGACCTTTTTCTGCGGCCAGCTGACGGAATGTATAGTTAATGAGCTTTACACCAAGCTTTTCAGAAAGCATTGTTGAAACAGTTGTGTTGCCGCAACCAGATTTTCCAGAAATGGCAATTCGAAGCTCCCCTTTCAATTTGTATTCAGACATATTTACCTCGTTCTAATTACTCCACATTTTCGCTTTGTTCACGGATGTTTTCCAGGGCGTCCATGGCATTGATTACCATTTCACCCACTTCCGTAAACTGATTTTTGCTTCCGATTGTGTTGATTTCACGGTTAGTTTCCTGACAGATGAAATCAATGCGTTTTCCAGGCACCGGATTGTCGTTAAATTCCTTGCGTAAAGCCCCCAGATGGCTCTGTAAACGAATGATTTCCTCATTGATGGTATATTTCACCATCATTGCCGCAACCTCGCTCATAATGCGATTCTCGTCGACATGGTCACCTAAAAGCTCGTTGAAGCGGCTTGTAATCTGCTCCTTGAACTTTTGCTCCATCTTTGGCTGCCATTCCTTAAAAAAAGCCGCACACTTGTCCAGAACATCAAGCTTGGCAAGCAGGTCCTTCTTAAGGTTTTCACCTTCCCGTTTTCTGTCTGAAATGTACTGAGCGAGAACCTCGTTAAAAATCGGCTCAATCTTGGCCCAGTAGCTTTCAGCATCGTATTCGTGGGTAATATTTAAAACCCCTTCCTGATTGATGATAAGTCCCAGAGGAATGTCATCAACCTTGCGTCCAAGTGAAGAAGCAATCTGTGAAATTGCGTCACTGTACATTCTGGCTGCGGCTGGATCTGGATTCACCTTTGCTGTTGAATTCATGTCCTTTACGCGGATTGTAAGGTCAACTTTTCCACGGACAATGCTTTCTGAAACAATCTTACGAACCTTTGATTCCAGCGGATTCAGATAATTTGGAAGATTGATATTCAGATCAAGAAAGCGGTTGTTTACGGACTTAATCTCAACGCTGATCTGTGTATTTTCAACTACGGCTTCTTTATAACCATAGCCTGTCATTGAATTCATACGATTATATCTCCATGTTCTTGCCACATCCTGTGGCTGATGAGTTTTGACGAGCAAAACTCACGACATTTTTTGCATCCTGTGCCATCCGTGGCACTATATCTCCATATTCATTACGTGTCGTACTTCTTCAAGGGTTTTCTGGGCCATTTCTCTTGCCTGAGAAACACCATCATTGAGAACCTGACGAATGTAGTCCATGTTGCCTTCAAGTTCTGCACGCTTTGTACGCAATGGACGAAGCTCTTCATTCAAGGCTTCTGTAAGTGTTGATTTAAGCATTCCGCCGCCACCTTCACCAATTCTTTCTGCAATTGCCTCTGGCTCCTCACCTGTACAAAGTGAAATGAGGCGGAGAAGATTTGCAACTTCAGGACGGTTTACAGGATCGTAGGTAATTCTGCGCTCCTGATCAGTTTTGGCTTTTTTGATTGCCTTTGCTGTTTCATCTTCAGTTGCACAAAGCATGATTGTGTTTCCCAGAGATTTTGACATTTTTGCAGTACCGTCAAGCCCCATGATCATTGGTGTTTTTGAAAGAAGAGCATGTGGCTCAGGGAAAACGGGTTCAGAATCCTTGCAGAATTTGTTGTTGAAGCGGCGGGCAATAAGGCGGGCTACTTCAAGGTGTGGAAGCTGGTCCTTTCCAACAGGAACAACATTTCCCTTGCAGAAAAGAATGTCCACAGCCTGATGAACAGGATATGTAAGCATTCCGGCATTTACTGATTTCATGCCAGATTTGATGATTTCATCTTTTACTGTTGGATTTCGGTCAAGTTCAGCGCTGGAAACCAGTGTAAGGAACGGTACCATAAGCTGATTTGCCTCAGGAATGTGTGAATGCGGATAAATGCAGACATTTTTACCAGGTTCAATTCCGGCAGCAAGATAGTCGATTACAAGCTGCTTTGTGTTTTCTGAAATTTTGTCAAAGGCATCGTGATCAGTTAGAACCTGATAGTCTGCAATAAGAATCATTGTTGGAACGCCAAGCTTTGAAAGGCGCACACGGTTTTTGAGGGAACCAAAATAATGACCGATGTGCAGGCGGCCAGTTGGACGGTCACCTGTAAGCACACGGTACTTCATTGGATTTACTTTGATGTCTTCTTCAATTTTTGCACTCTGGCGCATTGCTTCTGCCAGAATTTTATCTGCATTTGTCTCAAGTTCTGCCATAATATATTTCCTTAAATTTAGTTTTCAAATAAATTTTAGCACAATTTTGAGAAAATGTCACATAAGCAAATGGTGGTTTCGACAAGCTCAACCACCGAACACAAACTATTTCTGCAGCAACCGGAAGGCTCTCAACTCTGAATTATAGGCTACGCCGATTCCATCAGCTTCTTCTGGCACTTTTCCCTTTGCAAAAAAGTCAGAAATCAGGCGGATATAGTATTTAAGCACGTTATCCTGTCTACTTTTCTGCACAAGTTCATTGAATTTATCAAGAGATTCAGCATATTTTCCTTCTTCAAACAGGTCCATTGCAGATTCCCATGATGAAACATATTCAACCAGGCCCTCGTCTGCTTCAGATTTCAGTGCCATTGGCTCATAAAGTCTGAGAGGCGTATTTACGTTCACAACCTGAACACGGTCCAGACGACGAAGAACAAATGCATCCCCCAGCAGATTTTTTGTAGATTCGCTGATAAGAATTCCGCCAGTTGAATACTGCTTGTTTACGCCTTCAAGACGGCTGGCAAGGTTTACATTGTTTCCCATCATTGTATAGTTTTTCTTGTTCTCACTGCCCATGTAACCGGCAATCATTTCACCGGAGTTGATTCCGATTCGAGTGAAGATTGTCTTTCCGTTTTTGACAAGAATTGAGAAAGCAGAATAAAGTTCATCATCAAAATTCTCAGGCTTTGGCTCCGCTGCAATCTTCTTGATTTCTTCATTCATAACAAGTTCAGCCTGCTTCATTTTGATTGCTGCACGAACAGCACGCTCTGCATGGTCATTCATTTTAACAGGAGCACCAACAAGGGCTATGATTGCGTCACCTTCGTATTTATCAACTGTGCCACGCTCATCCATGATGATGTCCGACATTTTTGTAAGATAATAGTTCAACAAAGCAACCAGTTCACCGGCTGTCAAAAGTTCACTGAAAGAAGAGAATTTCTGAATATCCGTAAAGATGGCAGTCATTTCAAGTTTCTGGCCGCCAAGTTTAAAGCTTTCTGGATGCTCAACAATTTCCTTTACAACTTCCTTTGAAAGACACTGACCAAAGGCATTTGTAATGAATTTCTTGTCCTTTGAAGCAGTGACGAAACCAAGTACAGTAAGAGCAACAAAGGTCACAAAAGTTGAGGAGAACGGAATTGCAGCACCAATATATATTCTTGAAGCAACAAAGCAAACAAAAAGAACAAGCACGCTGAATGCGGTGAACACAAGCCCAAGAGCAATCTGTCTGCCGGTACCTTTGAGCTTAAGGTTCAGGAAAGTCATTCCAAAGCACAAAACAAATGCAAATGCAAAACTTATGGCAGCAGGAGCATCAGAAATAAAGTCCAGGCTCAAAAGCTGATTTGCCAGAGTATAATGAACGCCTGGATTTGGATAATGCTCTTCGTACAGAGTCAAACCATAATCAGTAGTACTTGTAGCTGAAGTTCCAAAGATACACATTGCATCCCTGACCTGCTTTTCCAAATCTGCTGATGAAGTTTTGAATACCTCAAAATTGCTTCTGGCAATCTGGAAAGTTTCGTTTACAGACTGAACCAGTTCCTCGTCATCAGAAATTTCCTCAGCCAGAATCTGGTAATATTCATCAGAAAGAGCATATTCAAGATTTTCAATAAAGGCTTTTCTATAGGCAAAATAATTTTCAAAGGTAACATCAAGCTCTGGATTTTCACCATTCATAAGCTCGTTTTTAAGGTATGCAACTGTGGCGTAGGCATCCTGTGGCGAATCATCCAAAAGACTGAAAAGACCAGACTCATCCATCTGTGCAACGGTTTTCGCAAGACTATTTTCAATAAGGGAAATTCGGTATATGTCCCAGAGAGAAATATAGTTATAATCAATATAATTTTTCTTTGGAAATTTAAGGATAACAGAACCATCCCTGTCCCTAGGAATTTTCAAAGTTTTCTTTTCACCATTTACGAGCGCATCCTTAAGCACAATGCTGTTTTTTGAAACAACCACCTGTGGATTTCCGTAGTATTTGAGAATTGGAACAAAAATCAGCTGGCCATAATATTTTTCACCGGATTTAATCACAAGATGAAGACGTCGAATGTAACCGTCAGTATCAGGATCCGCATTCACAAAACCAGAACCTGCACTTTTTTCAACAAGCATTCTAAGCGAAGGCATAATTGAATCTGCAGAAGGCGTAAGGTCATCAGCTTCAGAAACAACATTCTCCAGGGCAACATAATTCTGAAGAAAATTTCTGTCATCATCAGAAAGTGCAACATCTTCACTCATTGTAATATTTGTGAAGGAATTTCCAAAAAATGAAAGAGACTGAGCAAGAATTTCATCCAATGGACGAATAACATAAGATGTGGAAGTTAAAATACTGTTCTGGGCTTCAGAAACGGCTTCCTGAATTCCCTTTTCATTTACAGATTGCAGCAGAAGCTCAAAGTCGTTCTGAATATAGGATGGCAGTGTCTGAGTAACATAGTTTTCATCAACCTTTGCAGGAGATTTATCAATAAAGCTCAAATCGAATACAGCCTGTGCTGCACCCAAATTTTTTAAAACATACAATGATTCTGCATAAATATCTCTGGAAAGCGGCCAAATTCCGATTTCCTGGATGGCAGTATCATCAATGTTTACCATGAGAACCTTTGGACTCTCTTTGGTTGAAGGCAAGGCGCGCTGAAATAAATCCAGGATTTTATTGTCAAGATTTGTAAAAAACAGTGTTGAGCATACAAGAAAGGCTGCAACAGGTATAAAGAAAAACTTTTTATTCATATTGTTATCCAAAAAAAACGGGGCCAGTTATAAAGAGGTCACTGAAAAAGTCCAAAAAATGTCATTATCGGACTTGAGCCGATAATCTATTTCTTTGTACTACAACGATTTACAAAATGAGATCGGGATGTCCAATAAGTAAAGTTTACGGTGGTTGAGCCTGTCG
>JAGHUJ010000002.1 GCA_018064905.1 Candidatus Treponema equifaecale | reverse complement strand
TATCAGGTCTTCCGCCGTTGGTTGGGTGCCATTCAGGTTTCCACTCCTCAGAAAGAATATCCATTCCACCAAAAAGTCGTTTGAGCCAGTAGTCCTCGCCTTCACCCTCACCAGGAAGGAAAAGTTCAGCCCAGTGAACGCGAACATAGTCCAGCTGCTGCTGAAGATTGTCCGGAGCGTAGGCAATTGGTTCTCGAAGGAATGAAATCAAGTCGTGGCCAAATGTTCCCCAATATGGAAGTGATTTAAAATGTGTCTGAATCTCTTTCCAGACTTCATCATAAACAGGATTCAGCTTAAGCTGGCTTTCATCAAAAAGAGCAATGAAAGGTTTAAATGCAGGGTTTTCGTTGGCAAGGTGAAGCATGATCATTTCTTCAAGAGTCTGCTCACGGTTTGTACGAACTCTGCCAGTCTTGCGTTCTGTAAGTTCTGTGTTCAGATAGTCCTGAATTGTGCAGCTTCCATTGTAAACAGCCACAGGAGGAAACTCAGTACAGAATTCCACCAGCATCTGCTCAATTTTTTCATCCCCGAACTTGTCATTAAGTTTTGCCAGAAGTGACTTGAATGCGTCATTATGTTTTTGTCTTCTATATATATAGCAGGCCAGATGGAAGATTTCGTCCAGCAAGCCCATTGCGTTCAATGTACCGGCAGAAATCTGAGTTTTATTGTTCTGCACCAGATACTGGTTGAATTTTGTCTGAAAATTTCTGACGGCGCTGATGTTTGCAAGAATTACGTTTCCAGAAGAAGCAAAAAGTCCCTGGGGAAAATTGCAGGCATCGCGAACTGATTTAGAAATGTGGAATTCGTTGTAAGAATAAGTCATATTTTCCTCCAGAGATACAGATGGGAATTTTCAGAATCGCAATTCTAGAAATGCCCAAAATTATTCCTATTATTTTAACACGAAAAAGCAGATATTGGGAGAAAAATTTGGGTGAAATCTGAAAAGGGGACGTCCGAAAATTCGTTTCTATGTCTTTTGTTTCTGGAAGCTTCGTTTTTCAGAAATTTTCATTTCTATTTTGAATTTTTAAAAAATGGAATTATAATTAGCCTATGACAGAATTTATTTTGAATCATTTGCCATGGTTTTGGCTTGGAGTTTGTGTTCTTGGAATCGTGCTGGAAGTTTTTACAGCGGCACTTACCACAATCTGGTTCTCATGCGGTGCCTTTGTACTGATTTTTCTTTCCGCAATTGATTTTCCATTTAAATGGCAGCTTCTGATTTTTGCCGTGATTTCCTTTGCCTTGCTGATTTTTACCCGTCCAATCGCTGTAAAAAAACTGCATGTCAAAAAAGAAGCCACAAATTCAGACCGTCTTATTGGAAGAAAATGTCTGGTGACTCAGAAAATTACAGAATTTGAAAAGGGTGCCGTAAAAATTGACGGAGTTGAATGGACAGCAAAGGCTGATTCAGGTGAAATTGCTAAAGGCAGTCAGTGTGAGATTCTTTCAATTGAAGGCGCAACACTCACAGTAAAACCATTACAAGGAGAAGAATAATGTCAGTTATCTTAATTGTAGCAGTTGTATTTGTTCTGATGATTTTGATTATTTCAAACATCAGAATCGTTCCTCAGTCACACGCATTTTTGATTGAGAGACTTGGAACTTATGTTGCCACCTGGCAGACGGGACTTCACACAAAGGTTCCGTTTATTGACCGTGTTGCAAATAATGTTTCATTAAAGGAAAAGGTTCTGGACTTTCCACCACAGCCGGTAATCACAAAGGACAATGTAACCATGAATATTGATACAGTTGTCTACATGCAGATTACGGATCCAAAGCTCTACACTTATGGTGTTGAAAATCCAATGACAGCCATTGAAAATTTGAGTGCCACAACTCTCAGAAATATTATTGGCGAGCTGGAACTTGATGCAACGCTTACAAGTCGTGACCTTATCAACACAAAAATGCGTTCAATTCTGGATGAAGCCACAGATCCTTGGGGAATCAAGGTGAACCGAGTTGAAGTCAAGAACATCATGCCACCTGCAGCAATTCGGGACGCAATGGAAAAGCAGATGCGTGCAGAACGTGAGCGTCGTGAAAAGATTCTGATTGCAGAAGGACAGAAACAGTCTGAAATTCTGATTGCAGAAGGTCAGAAGCAGTCAAAGATTCTTGAAGCTGAGGCTGACAAGGCTGCAAGAATTCTGGCGGCAGAAGCTGAAAGTACAGCAATGATTAAAAAAGCTGAAGGTGAGGCTGAGGCAATCCGCCAGGTTCAGGAAGCAACCGCCGCCGGTCTAAAAATGATCAAGGATGTGGGTGCAGATGAAGCAGTAATCAAACTCAGAAGCCTTGAATCATTGGAGAAGGTTGCAGACGGTCAGGCAACCAAAATCATAGTTCCTGCAGATTTGCAGAATATGGCAGGAGTTGTGACTTCCATTGCTGAATTAGCAAAAAAATAAAATAAAAAAAGGTTCCGAGCCGAAAGGCAAGGAACCTTAAATTTTTAAGAATCAGGTATTACAATTACAAAGTTGCAATTGTTTTTTCAATTCTTGCAATGCTTCTTTCTTTTCCAAGGACTAAGATTGATCCGATAAGTGGTGGAGAAACGCGGCTTCCTGTTACAGCCATACGGATTGGCATCATGAAGTCACCAAGTTTGATTCCCAGTTCTTCAGCTTTTGCCTTTGCAAGATTTTCAGCAGCTTCGTGATCAAGCTCAAATACCTTTGCAACAAAGTCTTTTGCTGCTTCAAGAACTTCCTTAGTCTTAGCAAGATCCAGCTTTTTAGGAACAATCTGCTCTGCTGGTGGAACGGCTGGTTCAGTGAACATAAAGCGAACCATTTCAGCAGCTTCTGTAAGGAACTTAAGGCGTTCCTGAATGAGTGGCATAAGTCCAAGAAGTGTCTTTTCAACATCTTCTGTGCTCATGTTCATTGACTTGTCTACGCAGTATGGACGACCGTCTTCACCCATTGCAACACCTGAGAATTCTGGGCCAACATTTGGTTTTGGCTGTGGATTTTCTGGGTTGATTTCAAGAGTTGCGTCACCAGTTCCTGTGATGAATGGAAGTGTCCATTTGTAAAGCTCTTCAGCACTCATCTGGCGGATGTAGTTTCCGTTGTAGAATTCAAGTTTTTTATAGTCGAATACAGCAGGAGCCTTGTTCAAGTGTTCAAGCTTGAATGATTTAGCCAATTCTTCCAATGTGTAGAATTCTTTTCCTTCTTCATAAGAACAGCCAAGAAGTGCTACATAGTTTACGATTGCCTGTGGAAGATAGCCGCGGGCACGGAATTCGTTCAAAGATGTAGAACCATGGCGTTTTGAAAGCTTCTTTCCGTCTGAACCGTTTACCATTGGAAGGTGGCAGAATTCAGGGTGTTCCCAGCCAAATGAACGGTACATCTGTACGTGGAGTGGAGTTGAAGGAATCCATTCCTGAGCGCGCATTACATGAGAAATCTGCATCATGTGGTCGTCAACAATGTTTGCCAGATGATATGTTGGGAAGCCGTCTGATTTGAGCAAAACTGGATCTGGAGAAATATCTTTGTTTTCCCAAACGATGTCGCCCAAAATGTGGTCTTCGAATTTTGTTTCGCCTTCCATTGGAACCTTAAGACGGATTACATAAGGTTTTCCAGCGTCGAGGTTTGCCTTTACTTCTTCTGGAGTAAGACGACGGCAGTTTCTGTCATAGCCTGGGGCCATTTTGTTTTCTGTCTGGATTTTGCGGATGCGTTCAAGGCGTTCTGCATCACAGAAACAGTAGTAAGCTTCGCCATTTTCAAGAAGCTTGTTTGCATATTCTTTGTAAAGTTCAAAACGTTCTGACTGAACGTAAGGACCAAATTCACCGCCCTTAGAGCCGCCTTCGTCCCATTCAATTCCAAGCCATGCCATTGTGTCATAAAGATTCTGAACATATTTTTCGTCATAGCGTGTACGGTCAGTATCTTCAAGACGAAGAATGAATTTTCCGCCCTTTGAGCGAGCGTAGAGATAGTTGAAAAGTGCTGTGCGAACGCCACCAATGTGCTGCATTCCTGTTGGGGAAGGAGCATAGCGAACGCGAACTTCTTTGATGTTTTCCATTAAATTGCCTCGTTTTCTCGATATTGTTGAGATAAAATAAGCTTCCGCGGAGAGCAGAAGCCTTTATATTCTAGTGAAATTAAGATTGTTTAGCAATGAAGGAAGGAACAGCCGTGGAAGAGTTCTGAAAAAGCTGTCACTTCGAGCGCAGTCGAGAAGTCTGTATTTCAACAGCAGATTTCTCCATTCCGCTGCGCTTCAGTCGAAATGACAGTCAAAATTACTGTCCCAACATATATGGACATCCTGTCCTGACAAGAATTCCTTGCGGAATTCTTGCAATGGTTCTGTCGCGAAGTCGCCATCCGTGGCGACACTTTTTTTATACTACTGACCCAACATTTACGGACATCCTGTCCTGACAAGAATTCCTTGCGGAATTCTTGCATTTGTTCTGTCGCGAGGTCGCCGTCCTTGGCGACATTTTTTTTAACTACTGACCGAGCATTACGCGGTCATTTAAATCACCCTGTGCGGCGAATTTTGCAAGGAGGTCTTCTACTTTCAGGCTTTTCTTTTCTTCGCCTCTTACGTCGTAGATGATTTCGCCCTTCATCATCATGATCAGGCGGTTTCCGTAGCGGATTGCGTCTTTCATGTTGTGGGTTACCATAAATGCTGTGAGGTGGTCCTGTTCAATGAACTTTTCTGTAAGTTCCAGAACCTTTGCGGCAGTTTTTGGGTCAAGGGCGGCGGTGTGTTCGTCAAGCAAAAGCAAATCTGGTTTTTTGAGGGTTGCCATCAGAAGTGTAAGGGCCTGTCTCTGACCACCAGAAAGGAGACCAACCTTTGCGTGAAGACGGGTTTCAAGACCCAAATCAAGGAGTGCAAGTTTTTCACGGTAAATTTCCCGCTCTTCTTTTTTAATTCCCCAGGCAAGAGTACGTTTGTTTCCGCGACGGAGCGCCATTGCAAGGTTTTCTTCAATTTCCATGTTTCCTGCAGTACCCATCATAGGATCCTGAAAAACTCGTCCAATGAATTTTGCACGGTTGTATTCTTTCATTGAAGTAACGTCTTTTCCGTCAATTACAATTGAACCAGTGTCGCTGGAATGAACCCCTGCAATGAGATTTAACAGTGTGGATTTTCCAGCACCGTTTCCGCCGATTACAGTAACAAAGTCACCGTCTTCCAGCTTAAGATTGATGTCTAAAAGAGCTTTTTTTTCAGTAATCTGACCAGGATTAAAGGTTTTTGATACGTGTGTAATTTCTAACATTTAACTTTCCCAAATTGGTGGTTGAGCTTGTCGAAACCACCTTGTTTCTAATTTTTTTGCTAAAGGTCATTTCGACAGGCTCAATGACCGCTCTTTTCCTGCGTGCTAATTGCGTTTTTTTGGAAGGTATCCTTTGATTACAGGAATTGAAAGTGCAATAACAACGATGATTGCAGTCAAAAGCTTAAGGTCAGAAGACTTGAGACCCAGCTGAAGAACTACTGCGATGATGATTCTGTACACGATTGATCCAAGAATTGCAGAAAGCAATGTGAACCAGAACGGAAGCTTCTTTCCAAAGAAACCAAAAATACATTCACCCAAAATAATTGAAGCCAATCCTACAACGATTGTACCAGTTCCCATTCCAACGTCACCGTAACCCTGAGACTGAGCAACCAGAGCACCGGAAATTGCAATGAGTCCGTTTGAAATCATGAGGCCAAGCACCTTCATTTTGTTTGTACTTACGCCCATTGCCCGAACCATTCTTTCATTGTTGCCGGTTGCACGAAGGCAGGAACCGATTTCAGTACCGCAGAACCAGTAGAGAAGGGCTACCAAAGCCAGTCCAAAAACTGCACCTATTACAAGCGAAGAAAGGTTTGGAGACATTCCCATTTTTTCCTGCATCTGAGTCATAATTGTCTGAACACCAAGCAGAGGAATATTTGAGCGGCCCATGATTCGTATATTAATAGAATAAAGTGCAATCATTGAAAGAATTCCGGCCAGAATTTCGTGAATCTTAAGCTTTGTGTGCATGAGCCCTGTTGCAAGCCCTGCGATTATTCCAGCAAAGAAAGAAATCAAAACTGCCAGAAGAGGATTTACACCTTTTGTTACAAGAATTGCACAGGTTGAGCCACCCAAAGCAAATGAGCCGTCACAAGTCATATCAGCGATGTTCAAAATACGGAAAGTAAGATAAACACCCAAAGTCATAATTCCCCAGAGAACACCCTGAGCCACAGCGCCTTCCATAGCGCCAAATAAAGCAAAAAAGTTCATAGTAACTATTATAGCATAGATTCAGCAAAATTGTAGATTAACTTGCAGAAATAAAGAAAATGACAGTCTCTCATCAAAGCTGGTTGGGCGTGTCCCTTCGGGCCGTGCTTTCCGTGGTTCCGCTGTCGCTACAATGTTTTTGCTCTGGAGATTTCGCCAGACTCAACCTCCGCCGCAAAAACATCGCTTCGCGCCACTCCAATCACTCACGCATTTGATTTCCTGAAATTTCTTCACTAAAATACAGATTATGGCACTTGTTAATGATTTGTTCACTTTTATTAAGAATTCTCCAAGCTGCTTTCACGCGGCAGAAAATGTTCAGGGCTTGCTGAAGGAGCAGGACTTCATTCAACTTTCAGAAAGCGAAAAATGGAATCTGGAACCGGGAAAAAAATACTATGCTTCCAGGAATGGTTCCTCAGTGGTTGCATTCAGCCTGCCAGAAGACTGCAGCAGCAAGGGCTTTAGAATCGTTGCCAGCCACTCAGATTCACCATCATTTAAAATCAAGGAAAATCCAGAAATCAAATCTGCAGGCTATGTTACCCTGAATGTAGAAAAATACGGCGGAATGCTGATAAATCCATGGTTTGACAGACCTCTTTCCTTTGCCGGAAGGGTTGTAATTCAGAACGGCGAAAAACTTTGCTCCAGACTTGTGAATGTGGACAGAGATCTGCTGATGATTCCAAGCCTTGCAATTCACATGAGCCGTGATGCCAATGATGGCCACAAAATCGATGTTCAGAAGGAAATCCAGCCTGTGCTTTCCACAAATCAGAATGCAACAGTCAAATCCATTGTGGCAAAGACCGCAGGTGTGGAAGAAAAAGACATAATCAGTGCTGATTTGTTTCT
>JAGHUJ010000177.1 GCA_018064905.1 Candidatus Treponema equifaecale | reverse complement strand
GTAAAAGTTGAATAATTTCATATAGTCATAACCACGAAATTTTTTGTATAAAGTTGGATTATTAAAAAAATCATCCTTATAAAAAAATAAAATTGAATATATTGCATAAATATTTGCAAGGCTTCTTCTTGTTTTACTATCTCCATGAACAGCTTTCATTTTTTTGTCTAAATATTGGAGTAGTTTATTTTCATCATATATCTTTTGATAATTATTTGGATAATCTGTTTTTAATATTTCTTTAACAAAATCTTCTGTTATCTTCACTCAAGCACCTCTAACATATTTTGACTTTGCATTAGTTTTTCTTACTTTTTCCTTAATAAGTTTTTTTCCATTACGTTCTTCGGAAATTCCAACTCTGCGTAACCCCATTTCAAAATACTCATCATTTAATTCAATTCCCACTGAATATCGATTCAATCTAGATGCAACAGCCGACGTTGTAAAAGATCCTGAAAACGGATCCAGAACTATATCTCCTTCATTAGACGATGCCTTTATTATTCTCTCTAAAAGAGCTTCGGGTTTTTGAGTAGGATGATTTTCATACTCTTCCATTTTAAATCTAACTCTACTGAAGTCCCAAACATTGCCAGGAACTTTTTTTGTATTGTAAGGTTGAGGAGGGTCTTTTCTGTAATCAATCAGTTTTCGTTGTGCACCTGTTTTTGCTTCGACTAAAATATCTTCATAATTAAACGTATATGTGCATTTTGGGTTTTTATTTATCATTAGAATAGGTTCATATAAAGACCCGTACATTTTTTTTGATTGAACTCCTGAACTGTCATAAGTCCAAACTATTCTACTTAAAACATTATATTTTTCGGAAACATATACATCGAGAAAAGGCATATGTTGTGTAGCCGTCATAAAATACATCGTACCTGTATTTTTGAGAACCCGTAAACATTCATCTATCCATGACTTGCACCAATCTACATAACTTGATACAGAATCCCATTTGTCCTGATTATTTCCAAAATCTTTTCCAATATTATAAGGTGCATCTGCAAATATCAAATCTACAGTCTCTGACTTCATATTCTTTAAAACATCTATTGAATTTCCAAGAATAGCTAAGTCTGTATCATTGAAAGAACTTTCATTATTATTAGCCATAAATAAATCGGAAAAATTCAATGGTTTTAATTTTTTCTCTGTCACCAAATTTTGAGCAATATCTATGTTATCGAATAAACTAGGAGTACCTTTGAAACTTTCCATAATCACCTACCTGTAATTTATAATATAGTAAATTTTCATAAATATTCCAATTTTTTTGATCGCACCATTGGTGTGTACATATACTACGGTTTTGGAAGTGGCGTGGGGTTGTTTTTTTTGCAGTGCCCATTTCGCCCGCAAGAATGGTGGAACCTGATGGTTCCACTATTCTTGTGCACGGCTTTAAGGATCTTTGGGGTGGGGTTATCTTTTTTCTAATGCTTCAGAGCCGTCTAAAAGAACATCGATGAGAGCATCCATATTGGCGAGAGTAGTTACGTGGTCATCTGCCAATACCCAGTCTTCATAGTCAAGGTTAATCCTGAGTCCAATACCAGTCTGAGCAGATTCTATGAATGCATATTGACCAATTGATGTAAGGCAATCCGGCAGATCCACCTCAGTGAGGTTTGAACAGTAACTGAATGTATGTGGCTTAAGTTCAGTAATGGAAGTGTTTGAAATATCTACGAAATCAAGGTTTTCATTTTGGAAGAAACAACCATCTCCAATTGACGAAACACTTGATGGAAGGTTCACTACAGCTAGATTTGCTCCTGAAAAGGCCGATTCTCCTATGTACGTCAGGTTTACAAGGGCTTCAAAGTTGACTTCATCTATTTTGAATCCGTTGAATGCATCGTCCAAAATTTTGGTCGTAGAAGTCGGGAGTATTGCCTTTTTAATCTTAATATCGAAATCCCCATAGGTATAATTTGCGAGGAAGTAGAAATCCGTAATGTCTGTACATTTTGAATAGTCAAGCACTACTTTTCCTGTTGTTTCTGTTTCTAAGTCATCAGGATAATGTTCCGCAAGTGTATAATTTACACTCTTAAGTTCATCCAGATTATTAATTTCAGAGAACTCATAGGTTATATTAATTTTAGGGTTGTTGCCATGACTACTAATAATTTCAGTATAATTTGCTGGCGTGATGGTTTCTATAAATCGATGATATTCATACTGAGGAGAATCCTTGATTAATTCTGAAATTGACTTTGATGGATCAATCTTGGCGTATTCACGGGTTTTAAGACTAAAGTAGTTCCACATGTCTGCATTTTCAAAATCATAATAATGTATATTATCAACCTCCAGACTATAACATCCTTCAAAGGCATTTGCTCCAATGTGAATGACAGCTTCAGGGATGACGATACCATTGATGTAGTTCATACCTCTGAAAGTATCTGATTCAATGACCGCAAGGTTTTCTGGAAGTGTAAGCTCTGAAATATAAAGTTTTGATGTTTCACTTGACTGGTTTAGTCCGCTCATATCCGTAATGCCATCACATCCGTAAAAGTTAAGATTGTAAAAACGGTTGGAATCTGGATGTTCTGGATTGACACTTAAGGCAACGGCAATTTCTTCAAGGTCTCCGTCTGTAATGGAAGAAAAGATAAGCTGTGGTGTGACGGTAGACGGCAATGCCTTGATCACCGGTTCATAAAGGCGGAACTCTTCCATGGAATGAATATAGAAGGTGGTTTCAACTGTATTGTCGATAGGAAGAATTACTGAACTATAGGAAGTAAGGCCTGCTGAAATCTGAACCGCTTCACTTGTCTGGTAGACGAGGAATTTGTTAAGTGTGCTTGAGTTGTAGAATCTTGCATTGTAGATGTAAGTTCCGTCTTCAAGATTTTCAACAAGAATATTCTTTGTGTCCGATGTTTTTTCAAGAATTGTTCTGCGTGAGGTAATGACTTTGTTCCTCATTTCCATATCGGAATAGAGATCGAATTCTATATAATATGCCTGGGTTTCGTAGAATTTCTTTCCGTTTGCAACTGTAAAATCAATTGAAAGTTTTCCACTTGTTCCTGATGCAAGGGTCTTTGGCTGAAGGATGAAGTTAAGCTCCGTAGGCTCAAGGGCAGAGACAGGGGATGTCAAAGTTCCGCTGAAAACTGAATTTGCAAGGGTTGTTGCCTGCATTTCAAAGATGAAACTTGAAGCAAGCATTTCATTTGAAACTTCAAAAACCAAGGTCAGGTAATCGGCTTCTGTTAATTCCGCGTGGCTGAATGTCTTTGCATAGACCAAGGCTCCGTTCTGGGATGCCGTGACTGCAATCTGGGCTATGTCGTCGATGGTGACCTGCGGCAATATGGTTCTTGTGGCCTGGGGATTGTTCACCTTTACGGCTACAAGGGTGCTTCTGCTTTGGGCACTTTCGTTTTCAAAAAGTGAACATGAAGCAAAAAGAACAATGAATGCGGCTAAGGCTGCGGTAAGAATTCTATTGATGTTTTTCATGTACTACTCCTTAACTGAAAATCTGCGGATGGCAACGGCTCTACCAATTTCTGGGCTGAGAATTGTTGTGTCCGTGGTTGAAAGAACTGGTCCCTTTCCTATTTCAAAGGCATAATAGAACAGGTTTCCGTTTTGATCCCTGGTTCCTGCAATGGAAGAAGACAGATAGCGGTTGTCGTTTGGTCTGTTTTCAAACAGAGATCCTACCTGTCCATTTGAAATGGTGAAAACGCGTTTTATTTCTTCAGTAGTTCCATTATAGAAGTTGATGATGATTTCAAGTTCATTTATGCCGGGAAGATACCAGCCGTTCTTGTAGGCTGTTCCATAAAGATAATCTCTTCCGTACTCATGTGCCCATGAAATGCCTTCATACTTGTATCTGTTTGAAAGGATTTCTGGGTCTTCTTCGCTTATAATCTCATGGACTTTGCCGGCATCATCTGCAAGGCTACCGGTAATGTTCTGGTATACACCTGAACCTTCTGCGGTTTCTTCACCTGTTGAGACAAGTGGAGCAAGGTCTGGTATGGTTTCTTCTGGATTTTTCATAAGCCAATGAAGTGGAGTCATAGACTGCTTGATGGCCAGGACTTTTGCACAGTTTTCTTCTGTTCCTGGATTTTCGACTGCGTAGATGAGACCCATGAATGGCAGGCCCATTGAGCTGTCGTAGTCACTGACGATGGTTCTGTTGGCGAGAAGAAGCTTGCCTACGTGTTCTTCCTTATATGGGAAATATACGTCGTTGCTGACGGAATAGATTTTTCCATCCTTGTTTTTTGCAATGAGGGTTACAACGTGCTTTCCAACAAGGTTTTCTTTTGTGTATACATTGCCTGTTACGTCAAGGTCGGGATTTCCGTCAAGATACCATTTGTACTGCATTAGGCCTTCTTCTGCTGTGACAGATCCAAAATCGACTACAGTGGCGAGGGGTTCTTCAAAGGGCTTGAAGGTGATGGCAATCAAGATGGTGCATTCGCTGTCTTCAGGCTCCGGTTCGGGTTCCGGTTCTGGGATAGGGTCCGGCTCTGGTTGGGGCTCTGGTTCTGGGATAGGCTCAGGCTCTGGCTTAGGTTCTGGAACTGGAGCCTTTATCTTTATTGAGACGTTGGTTGTGATTCCAGCCTGTACAATACATTCGGAAGATCCCTTTCCGATGGAATTACCCAAATCGTCAAAACATTCGACTTTGACGACATAGGTGCCTATGTTGATTGCTTCAAAGACGATGGTGTCGCCGGATTTTCCATTTTTTTCAACGAGCGTCTTTTCTGTGATGTCGCAGAGGGACACGGTAAAATTGATTTCATTTACGGCGCGTGTTGATGCGGCTGGAAGTTTTATTGTAATGTCGCCTTTGTCTTCTGTTGCCATTGATGAACAGCCTGTCATTGCAACGAGTGCGGCAAACAGAATTGAAAAAAGAGGTATAAGTCGTTTTTTCATATAGTTCTCCATTTTACCATATATTTTAGCTTAAAATGTTCATGGTTGGAAAGGGGCGTGGGCGAAAGCGGGGCGTGGTGAAAGCATGTATAAAATTACAATGCGGCAGAAACCACGCCCATTTCGCCCACAAGGAATATTTTACGGTGGTTGAGCTAGTCGAAACCACCATGTATAGTGGTGAAAGCATTTGTCGCATAAAAGTCAGGGGCATTTCGATGGGGGATAGTTATTTTCTAAAGATCAATCTTCGTAGTGACCTGTACATGCAAATATTACAAGATTTCCGTTGGAATCAAGATTATAAACAAGTCTGTTTTCATCATTAATTCTTCTGCTGCAGGCTTTTATGTGCTTTAGTGGTTCAGGCTTTCCAAGGCCTTCAAGGATTCCATCTCTGCAAATGCTTTTTATCAATTCGTGGATTTTCTTTACCATAGATTTGTCTTTGCTTTGCCACTCAACATATTGAGACCAGGAAGTTTGAGTCCAAATAATATTCATTAATTGAAATCCTCTGGTGATTTTACAATGATGTTTCCGGCTTTTGCTTCTTCCATGGAATGTTCAAGCATACGTAAATATTCAGCATTGCGTTTTGCTTTCTGAAGCTGGTTATACTCGTTTTCAGAAATCATTACAACATTTTCATTTCTAGGGCGAGAAATAATCAATGTTTCTCCACCAAAAACCTTGTCACAAAAAGATTTGAAATTATCGCGAAGATCAATGCTTTTTACGGCTGTCATAATGAACCTCCGAATTATAATACTATTTTTCGTACGTTTTTTCGTATTTAATATAATATATTTTTTTGAAAAAAACAATGGCGAAAGCGGGGCGTGGTGAAAGAATATGTAAAATTACAACGCGGCAGGAACCACGCCCATTTCGCCCGCAAGGAATATTTTACGGTGGTTGAGCTAGTCGAAACCACCATGTAT
>JAGHUJ010000014.1 GCA_018064905.1 Candidatus Treponema equifaecale | reverse complement strand
CACATGCTCTAATCCAGCTGAGCTACAGTCCCAATGTTCTATTATAATATCAGATAGTAAGATTTTTTTCAAGAACCAGACCAATAAAAAAACATTTTTTCTTAAGATATTTTTATCAATTGCCTTTCTTTATTGGAATTGAGCCTAAATCCAGCACTAAACTGAAGATTGAAGTACAAGTGCTGTCTGACCAGGCAACACCAACTGCAAAAAATTGAACATAATATGTATTTTCTGCAGTTATTGTAGAATTGCACTCAAAATCTTCGTCGCCAGAAACAGGTTCTATATCAAATCTGTCAGTCTCATCATCATCATCATCATCGTCATCAAAAAAATCAAAGGTTTTTCCGTTGCTTCTGATTGGAATGACATACGCATTTCCAGTTTTTTTATATTCATTACCGACTCCAACACAGGCACGCATTGTATACAAGTCCACATTTTCTTCCGAAACATCTTCACTGCCCTTGTAGGTCTTGGGTCTGAATCTGATTTTTCTATTTGAAGAAGATGAAGGAACAAAAACATACCCGCCATTGTCGTACTTCACATATTCACCAATGGAATTTTTTATTCCTAATCCAAGCGGTTTATATTTATAGCTTTCAACCATTCTTGTTGCAGCTGAATTACCGTTTGAAGAAGTGTTTACAGAATTTATGGAATCTCTTTGAGATATTAAATCTGAATCCTTGTTGTAAATTCTGTAGTAGACGTCGGTTCCCAGAAAAGTTCCGCCTTCCAGATTGCTGTTTCCTGAATCATTTGTGAGAAAATCACAGAACCAGGTCAAATAGTCATCACTGGAATAAGTTGGAGAATTATCTCTTACCGTAGGTTCAGCAACTGTGATTACCGTCTCCAATCCGCATGAAAACAAAAAGGCACAAGAAAAAATACAAATTAAAATCGAAATCAAATTTCTCTGCATTTTTCCGGTGCCTTTCATATTAAATAAATTGTTCAACCAGCTGAAAGTTACAAACTACTGAATGTTTCCAGCAGCTTTCAAAGCCAAGAGTCTAGATTTTGCCATCTGTCCCCAGCTTGAAGTTGGGTGAAGGTCATTGAGTTTTTCGTAAGCAGCCTTAGCATCAGCATAAGCAGCTTTTGTTTCATTTACGCGTCCTAAGCTGAACAAAGCATGATCAGCAAGAACAAAATCAGCATCAGCAGAAGCTTCACCGTAGTATTTAGCAGCTGAATCAAGGTCATTCAATTCTTCTGCACAAACACCAGCGTTGAAATAAGCAACAGCAACTGTATAAGCCTTTTTGTTTGCTTCAGCAGCCTTTACATAAGCAACTTTAGCTTCATCATATTTTTTCTGAGCAAATTTCAAATCAGCAATAAGCATATTTGCTCTGATTCCTACGATTCCTGATTTTTCAGAAAGAGCAGCAAGCTTGTCCAAAGCAGCATTCTGACGAGCAGCAAGTTCATCACCCTTAAGCTCCTGGGCATCTTTTGTCAATTCGTAGGAAATTGAATCAACCTGTTCAATTCCAGCCTCTGCAGACTTTCCACAAGCGAAAGAAACAGCAATTACTGCAACTACGATTACTGCAACAGCAACACAAACTGCAAAAACCAGTTTTCCAGATTTTTCCAATTTGCTGTTCAATTTGTCTGCAACAGATTCATTTACGATTTTATCAGCCATTTTATTTTCTCCCTAAATAAGCCTTTTTTATTACTTCTATTTTAGCGTATATTCAACTCGTTTAGCAAACGGTTTACATAAGTACGCTGAATTCCAAGTATTTTTCCTGCAACAGTCTGGTTCCAGGAATTTTCCTGAAGTATTTTCTTAATATAAGCGGCCTTAAATTTGTTCAAAGCCGTCTTTAATGTTCTGTCTTCTCCGTCATAGATTTCTTCAGCCAGAGCCTCAATTCCATTGTCTGAATCTGAAGAAACAGACTCAACTGATGAAATCCGAAGATTTTCGGTCTGAATTAAAGGCGGAGTTCCCAAAACACAGGCGCGCTCTATTGAATTTTCCAATTCACGGACATTTCCCGGCCAATAATAGTCGTAAAGTGTCTTAACCGCTGTTTGTGAAAATCCTTCAAAGTTCTTTTTAGTCTCAACCTTGAATTTTTCCAGAAAGAAAAGTGCCAGAGGCTCAATATCTTCCTTTCTTTCGCGCAACGGTGGAACATTCAACGGAACAACATTCAGACGGAAATACAAATCGCTTCTGAATTTGCCCTGATTCACCATTTCCTCAAGGTTTCTGTTGGTTGCTGCAACAATTCGGACATCAACAGAAATGGTTTCATTTGAACCGACACGTTCAAATTTATGTTCCTGCAGCACCCGAAGAAGCTTAGCCTGCAAATCCAATGGAAGCTCACCAATTTCATCAAGAAACAGAGTTCCTCCATTAGCAGCCTCAAACCTACCGATTCTGTCAGAAACAGCATCAGTAAAAGCCCCCTTCACATGACCAAAAAGCTCACTTTCCAGCAACGATCCAGAAAGTGCGGCACAATTCACCCTGATAAAAGGTTTGCCTGCCCTTGGACTTCTGATATGAAGCTGTTCCGCAAACAATTCCTTACCTACACCACTTTCACCAGTGATCAGAATCGTAGTGTTTGTTTTTGCAACTTCATCGATAATCTTGAGCAAATCTATTACAGCAGGACTTTTTGCCACAAAGGAATGATAGTCAGAACCGTTGGCAATTTTTGAAGAAAGAACGGAAATCTGATCCTTTGCAGTCTGATAAGTATCCGCATTTATGTAGGCGATTCCAGCCTGAGTTGAAAGCAGTTCCAGAATATGAAGATCATCATTGTTGAATGCCCTTGAACCAACCTTGTTGATAAGCTCAATGACTCCGACACAACGACCTTTCACGCACATTGGAATTGCAATCATATTGCGGGAAATATAACCAGTCTTGTTTTGAACTGTCTTTGAAAATCTTGAATCCTCAGCACAGTCATTGATGATTATTGATTTATTGTTCTCAACAACCCAGCCGGCAATACTGCTTTTTTCAACTGGAATATTTTTTGCTTCAGCACCCTTTGGTCCAAGCGCAACAGCAAAACGAAGAGTTTCATCGTCAGCATTGACCAGAAGAAGTGAAGAGGCCTCACAATGAACAAGATGCATTGCCGATTTAAGAATATAAACCAACAATGCATCTATATCAGAGTAATTAGAATTTATTCTGCCATTTATTTCGATGAGTGTCTTAAGCTGATTCAAATCAAGAGAATTAACGTCACTCATCGAAGCAAACTAGTTGTTTTTCTGAGACTTGATCATGTCGCCAAGAGTGTAAGCACCGTCATCTTCATTTGCAGTTGACATGTACTGATTGATCTCTTTGCGAGCCTGAGCCTTTTTGTATTCCTTTACAGAGAAAGCAACCTTTTCTTTGTCAACGTTTACATCAACTACGAATACGTTGATTTTGTCGCCAACATTGTATTTCTTAACTGCTTCTTCATAAGGAACTTCACGGTCATCGCTGAGGTTAGCCTTGTTTACAAGACCTTCGATTCCATCTGGAGCCTTAACGAATACACCAAATTCTGTGATAGAAGTAACTTCGCCTTCCAATGTTGAACCTGGTTTGTATTCATCAGCGAACTTCTTCCATGGATTGTCTGTAAGCTGCTTAACACCAACGCGGATTCTGTGGTTCTCTGCATCAACATCGAGAACTACAACTTCCAATTCCTGATCAACAGTCAATTCGCTGCCAGCATGCTTAACTTTCTTTGTCCAAGAAATATCTTCTGCGTGGAGGAAGCCGTCGATTCCATCTTCAAGCTGAACGAAAGCACCGGCATTTGTAAGTTTTACAACTTTTCCGTTTACCTTTGTTCCTTCTGGATATTTTTCAGAAATTGAATCCCAAGGATTAGCTGTAACCTGTTTAAGACCGAGTGATACACGGCCAGCAGGAATATCGTAGCCCAAGATCATACACTTAATCTTGTCTCCGATTTTTACCATATCAGATGCCTTGTTAACTTTCTTTGTCCAAGAGAATTCAGAAATGTGAGCAAGACCTTCGATTCCTTCTTCCAATTCGATGAATGCACCAAAGTCTGTAAGCTTTGTTACAGTTCCTTCTACGATGTCTTCAACATGGAATTTATCTTCGAAGTGTACCCAAGGATCTTCTGAGAAGTGCTTGAGTGAGAGATTAATTCTCTTTTCATTTGGTTCAAGGCGGATAACCTTAAGTTCGATTTCCTGACCTTTCTTAACGAAGTCCTTTGGACGTGTAACGTGTCCCCAAGACATATCGTTGATGTGAAGAAGACCATCGAAACCACCCAAGTCGATGAAAGCACCGAAGCTTGTGAATGATTTTACAGTACCCTTTACAGTGTCACCAATCTGTTTTTCAGCGAAGAACTTGTCGCGCTCGCCACCGATGATTTCTTCAAGATATTTACGTCTGTTAACAACAACATTAGCCTTGTTGTCTGAGTAAAGTCTTTCGATATAGAACTTTGCAACAGTTCCGATCAATTTTGATGGAGCTTCAACTTTCTGTGCATCAGCCTGAGAAATTGGGAGGAATGCGTGGATTTCACCACCGAGGTTTACATCAAAACCACCCTTAACTTCTTTCTCAATTTTGCCTTCAACAGCTGCTTTTTCTTCGTAAGCCTTGCGGATGTCTTTCCAAAGCTGTTTAGCCTGAGCTTTTGCATAAGAAATCTCAGGACCGTTGCGTCCGTCTTTGCGGAGAACTACAACTGTAAGAACATCGCCGTCATTTGGCAATTTTCCATTGAATTCGTTAGTAGGGATTCTACCCTCTGACTTGTATCCAATATCAATAAATACATAGTCGTCTGTAACCTGAACGACTGTACCATCAACAAGCTGACCGTCTTCAACAGTACCAAGACTCTTGAGAGACTCTTCCATTAACTGTGTCTGAATTGTACTCTTCTGAGTTTCTTCAGTTTCCACTTCCATCTGTTCCATATTGTTACCTTTGTTATGAATTTTGCTTAATATTATCTCACAAACCTGTTCAATAGTCAATGAAGAAGTATCGACATAAATAGCATCTGCAGCCTGTTTTAATGCTCCTTCCTTCTTGTTTCTGTCGATTTCATCACGCTTGATGATTGCAGCCTTGACTTCTTCCAATGTCATGTTAGAAACACCCTGATCAAAGCGGCGCTGTGCCTGAACATCAATCGAAGCATCAAGATAGAACTTGTACTCGGCATTTGGGAAAACCACAGTGGTCATGTCGCGACCTTCACAAATGATGTCCAGATGATTTGTGATTTCCTGCATACGCTGGTTAACGAGGTGACGGATTTCAACAATTGAAGAAACCTGCGCAACCATTGAACTTACGGCATCGTCATGAAGATGAGCCTCCACGTCCTTTCCATTAAGAATCAGGTGGGAATTTTTATAGTCCAGCTTCTGTTTTTTACAGAATTCAACTACTTTTTCCGCATCAGTAATCTCAATATCAGTATCATTCAAAGCCATTGTCAAAGCTCTGTAGAAGCTTCCGCTGTTGAGATAGGTGATGTTGAGTTTCTTTGCAATCAACGATGCAATTGTAGATTTTCCTGTTCCTGCAGGTCCGTCCATAGC
>JAGHUJ010000183.1 GCA_018064905.1 Candidatus Treponema equifaecale | reverse complement strand
AAGTCGACAAGCACAATTATTGTCGTGCTTGTTTGTAATCTATAATTCTTTGTATTACAATGATTTACAGACCTCTCCACTACGGTCGAGGTGACATCTACAAACTTTTGGGACATCCCCGACTTTTTTTAAGGAAAATCCGTAGGATTTTCGAATCCGCGTGGCAATATTTTTACAGCAGACTGAACTTTTTCAGTCTGTTTTTTTTTATTTTCGGACTTCTGCTCCGTCTAGCATTCCGGAAAGATTTGTTCCCTTCAGCTTGAACTGCAAATCTCCGTCTGGACCGCTGGTGATTTCAAAGGCTGTCTTCTGCCATTCTTCACCAATCTTTACTTCAAACTCGTCGCCGAATTCCAATGATGTAAGCGGTGCGTGCTCCTCGTCTGTGATCCAGAATTTTCCTGAGTTTATGTCGAATGTAAGCTGTCCTGTGATTTGTGCCATTTTTTAAATCTCCTTATTCTGTTTTTGTTGTTTCAAAGTAGGTTTTCATGAGGCCTTTGCCTTTAACATCTACTTCAACTGGTTCTTCAAAATTGTATGCGCCCTTAAGCTCCTGATAAGTATTCTCCGTAACATGGATTCTTCCAGGAATGCCAGAACTTTCCATTCTGCTGGCAACGTTTACTGTGTCGCCCCAGATGTCGTAGATGAATTTTGATTTTCCGATTACGCCTGCAACCAGATTTCCGGTGTTGATTCCGACTCTGATTGAAACGCTGAGGTTGTTTGCTTTGTTGAATTCTTCCAGATCCGCAATGATTCCCTTTGCGAATTTCATCATCTGAATTGCACCATCATTGTTTTCGTCATCTGTAAGACCTGTGGCAGCCATGTAGGAATCTCCGATGGTCTTGATTTTTTCGATTCCTTCACGCTTTGCCCGCTGGTCAAATTTTGTAACGAGATTGTTCAGCATTTTTACAACTTCTTCAGCACTGAGGCTGTCGCTCATTTTTGTAAAACCAACGATGTCCGTAAAGAGAACCGTTGCTTTTGGATATTTTTTCGCGATTGTTTCATTTGGCTTTTCTGTAAGTTCATCCGCAACTGCTTTTGGAAGAATGTTCAGCAAAAGCTGCTCTGATTTTTCTTTTTCAAGACGAAGATCATAGGTTCTGGCCTGAACTTCCTTTTCCAGACGAACTGCATAGACTTTGATTCTGTGGAATCTGTAGAGAATTATGAGGGTGGCAATTCCAATGATGATTACAGTTACGGCAATCCAGAACCACACAAGTTCCCAGAAATATGGTTTCTTTATGATTGTGATTTCTGCCGATTCTTCGCTGAGAACTTCATCTGAGTTCTGTGCCTGGAAGATGAACTTGTAGGTGCCGTGGTTCAGGTTTGTGTAGGAAACATTTCTGTCCATTGTCCAGGGCGTAAAGTCCTTTTCAAATCCTGCAAGCTTTGTTCTGAACTGCATCTGTTCTGAGGAAATAAAGCTGAGACCGGTGAATTTAAGTGAAAGACGCTTTGTTCCAGGTGCGAGAACGATTTTTTCACCGTTCCAGGAATATTTGTCCGTGTCAATTGAAACTTCTTCCATTTTGATCAGCGGTGCAGTTTTGTTTGCGGTTACATTCAGCGGGTCGTAGATTGAAAAACCGTCAATCAAAGTGAACCAGATTCTTCCCAGGGAGTCCTTCATTGATTTTGAAGTTGAAGTGAGTCCCTCTGAAATGAGACCGTCTGAACGTCCGAAAAATTTGGAGCTGGTCTTTTTCTTGGTTCCGTCTGCAATCTGTTCAAGCTCGTCCAGCGGTACTGAGAAAAGTCCCTTGTTGCTGGTCATCCAGAGTTTGTTTGTGTAGTCCAAAACTCCCTGAAAAATACCGTCGCTTCCAAGACCGTTTGCAGAATTCATGCTTACAAAAGGCTTATCTTTTTCGCTCTGGTACTTGCTGATTCCTGTTCCTGTAAAAATCCAGATTTCTCTAGGCATAACTTCTACAATTTTAAATACAACATTTCCTGCAAGTCCGCTGTCTGAATTGAAGGTGGCCTCAAGTTTTTTGTTGTTGAGAATGAAGATTCCGCCGCCGTCAGTTCCGCACCAGATTCTGCCGTTGGATTCCTCAAAAATGCACATTATGTAGTCGTTTGTGATTCCATTTTCCTTTGTGAAATGGGTGATTTCTCCGTCCTTTGAAATTATGTTCAGGCCGGTGGTTGTTCCAACATAAATGTCGCCGTTCTTTGCCTGAATTGCCACGCGGGTTTTGTTTCCTGTGAGGCCTGTGCTCTGAGTCCAGTTTTTGATGGTGTCATCTGGAGACATTACAATCTGACCAAGTTTTTCGTAGGTTGAGACAAGCACTTCACCGGATTTTGTGATTGCAACGTCACGGATGCGGATGTTTTTGCAGAAATTTGTAAGATTGTTTTCGATGAACTGCTCATTTTTGAGACAGTAAAGGCCGTTGTCAGCAGCAACCCATACAACTTTTCTGTATTTGTCCTCTGCAATTGCGTTTACGGAAGTCTTCATTATGGTTGTCTTGAATTTGCTTCGTGAAAGCCGCTGAATTCCGCCTCTGTCCGTTGCAAACCAGATGTTGCCTTCACGGTCTTCTTTTACTGTTCCAACTTTTTCGTCTGCCAGACCGTTTGTGTGGTCAAGGTAGGAGAATTCGCCGTTGTGAAGGACTGTTACGCCATTGTCTCTTGCGAACCAGATGTTTGAATTTGAATCCTGATAGATTGTGTTTACTGAAGTTCCTGATTGTGTTCCGTGTCCGATGTTGAACAATTCTTCCTTGCTTCCGTTCATCTTGATGGCAAAATGTGGAGCAATTCCGTACCAGAAGGCGCCGGTGTTGTCCTGAGCGATTGTTGTGACTACAGGATCGTTGACCTTGGAGAATCTGTCAAAAAGGGTGAAGGATTTGTTTTCGTATACGTAGAGTCCGTTCTGCTTGTCGCTGGTTACCCAGATTCTTCCGGCTGTATCCTTGTAGATTTGTGAAACAAGGATGTTCTCGTCGTTGTAAAGTTCAAGGCCTGCAGGTTTTTCGATTTTTCCCTCTGGCGTGAAGAAAATTATTCCGGCGGCTGTACCTATCCAGATGTTTCCGGCATTGTCTTCTTCAATGGAACGAATGGAATTGTTTGGAAGTCCTGTTTCTGTTGAGAATTTCTGGGTTGTGCCCTGTGGTGTGATTTTTATTACGCCTTCATCATTTGAACCGACCCAGATGTTTCCTTTGGAGTCCTGTTTTATTGAACGGGCTGAAACAAAATCGTATTTTTCATCGTAGCCTCTGTTAAATGTGACAAACTGAACGCCGTCAAATCTAACCAGACCGTCATAGGTTCCAAAGTACAGATAGCCGGTTGAATCCTGAATCAAATCTGTGATGGTGTTTCCCGGAAGTCCGTCCGCAGCAGTCCAGTTTTTGGCCACATAATCTTTGAGAAATGGATCTTCCTTTACTGCTGAATAGTTTTGTGTGAATGCAGGTGAAATCAGCAATAGTGAAGCAATTATCAAAAAAAATCGTCTCATAAAAAACCCCGTTAATGGAACTTTTGAAGTGATATATAATAGTAGAATAATCTGCAATTTTTTTCTAGAAAGGAAACACTAGACAAATCTTTCCAAAAAAGTTTGAATTTAGTCTGAATGTCGAGTTTTGACTGTTGAAAAGTTGTGCGGAACGCGAAGGTAGGGAACCGTTTGTCAATGACAATTTAACTCACGAGGTGAGTTGAAAGGTGACTCTCCGGAACAGCTACGCTGTGCAGGCAGACGACGGATAAGGCGGATGCAACTGGGAGTGCAGCACATTTTAAATATGTTCAAAACTCGAAGTTGAGGAAATTTAGTCATGGTGGGAAGATTTAAGTTTGTTTCTTTTGTGGTTGCGTTTTTTTCTTTTGGTTTTGCTTTTGGAGAAGCTTATATGAACGGTAAAATGGAAAAGGTTGATTCAGAGCTGGTGGAAGAGGATTTTATGGAAAGCTCCTTTTATGTTTCAGAAATTGACTCAAAACTTTTTGGCAGAATGAAGGGCAAGTCTTTTAAAGATGACTGTACTGTTCCTGTTTCTGAGCTGCGGTATCTGCATTTGCTTCACTGGGATTTGAATGACGTTATGTGTGAAGGTGAAATGGTTTGCAACCGGGAAATAGCTGATGTTGTGCTGAAAATCTTTAAAGAGCTGTATGTTGCTCATTATAAAATAGAAAAGATTCGTCTTGTGGATGAATATGATGCCGACGATGAGCGTTCCATGAGCGACAACAATTCTTCCTGCTTTAACTTCAGGTTTATTTCCCATACCACGGAGGTTTCAAAGCACGGAGCGGGCTTAGCTATAGACATAAATCCTTTGTACAATCCCTACGTAAAGCAGGTGAACGGAAGAAGAAATGTGGAGCCGGCGAATGGCGTGAATTATATAGAAAGAAATGCCAATTTCCCCTGCAAAATAGACCACAACGACCTTGCCTACAAGCTCTTCACCAGCCGAGGCTTCGAATGGGGCGGCGACTGGAAAAACGTGAAAGACTACCAGCACTTTGAATTCGTACCGCCACGGACGGCGGACTAACTTGAATAAATCGCAAGAATTACGCAGTAATTCTTGTCACGACACGACGTCGCAACACTTTGAGTGGGTTCCGCCAAGGAGGGCGGACTAACTTGAACAAAATGCGAGAATTGCACCGCAATTCTCGTAGCGACAGGATGTCGCAGATGTCGCCGAATAATTAAAAATTCTCTTGAACAAATTTATAAAGTTAGATAATATGAATTGAAAATGACAAAAAGACAATAAATGTCATTTTGACATCTAAATTAAATGCGTTAGGGATTGGAGTGCCACCGCAGGTGTCCCGTTAGGGATGAAGCGAAAGCGGAAGTACGAAAAGCCCGGCCCGAGCGAAGCGAGGGAAACGCCCATTATAGGAGAAAAAAATGAGAAGAGTCGTTGTAACAGGTCTTGGTTGTGCTTCACCACTTGGAAACTCTGTTGAAGAAACTTGGGCTGGCCTTAAGGCTGGAAAATGTGGTATTGATACTATCACTCGCTATGACAATACAAACTTCAAGGTTAAATATGATGCAGAAGTAAAGAATTTTGATGCTTCTCAGTACATGGACAAATCTGCTGCAAGAAAAATGGCTACATACTGTCAGTTTGCTGTAGCTGCTGCTAAAATGGCTCTTGATGATTCTTCTTTGATGGGAAATGCTGAAGTTCTTGAAAATGCTGCCGTATATCTTGGTGTTGGTATTGGTGGTCTTGAAATTACTGAACGCTCAATGATGGAATATGCAAAGTCAGGTCAGACTCGCATGAACCCAATGACTATCCCTCTTTTGATTCCAAATGAAGGTGCTGGTAACATCGCTATGGCTTTTGGTCTTCATGGTGCTACTCATACAATTGCTACTGCTTGTGCTTCTGGTACTGATGCCATCGGTAATGCTTTGGACCAGATTCGTTGTGGTCGTTACGATGTAATTCTTGCTGGTGGTGCTGAATCTACACAGTGTGGTTTCGGTAACTTGGGATTTACAATTCTTCAGGCTCTTTCTTCAAAATGGGCTGATGATCCTTCTAAAGCTTGCCGTCCATTCGACAAAGACCGTGACGGATTCATCATGGGTGAAGGTTCTACAATCCTCGTTCTTGAAGAATATGAACATGCTAAAGCTCGTGGTGCTAAGATTTATGCTGAAGTTGCTGGTTATGGTGCTACTTCTGACGGTTATCACCTTACAGCTCCAAATCCTGATGGAATTTGCGGTGCTAAGGCTATGACAATCGCTATGAAAGATGCTGGTGTTAAACCTGAAGAAGTTACTTACTACAATGCTCACGGTACTTCAACACACAAGAATGACTCTGGTGAAACACAGATGCTTCACATTGCATTCGGCGAAGCTGCTAAAAAACTCCACATTTCTTCTACAAAATCTATGACTGGACACTGTCTTGGTAATGCTGGTTCTTTGGAAGCTATGGTTTGTGTTAAGGCAATTGAAGACGGATTCATTCCTGCTACTATCAACCTGGACAATCCTGATGTTGAAGGTGGTTGTGACCTTGACTACACTCCAAACAAGGGTATTGAAATGCCTGTAAACGTTGCTATGTCTGGAAACTTTGGTTTTGGTGGACACAACGGTATCCTCGTATTCAAGAAGGTTAACTAATTATGGCTGATTTACCATTTACAAATATTGAAAGCTTGCTTCCACATCGCAAACCATTTTTGTTTGTGGATTCTATTGATTCTTATGATGATGATGGTTGTGTTTGTACACGCAAATTTACTGATGAAGATTTCTTCTTCAAAGGTCACTTCCCTGAATATCCTGTTGTTCCAGGTGTAATCCTTATTGAAACAATGGCTCAGGGTGGTGGTGCTGCTCTTTCATTGCAGGGCAAATTTGAAGAAGGCAGTTTGTTCTTCCTTGCAACTGTAAACAATGTTAAGTTCAAGAATCAGGTTCGCCCTGGTGACGTTGTAAGAATGGAAGTTAAGAACAAGCGCTGCACTAAAAACATGGTAGTTCAGGAAGGAAAAGCATTCGTTGGTGATGTTTTGTGTGCACAGGCTGAGTGGATGTGCATCGTTGGAAAAAAGTAATTTTTCCGACGAAGTAAAATAATTTCCTTGCAACACGCGGCACGAAGTGTCGCATGTGCATCGTCGGTAAGAAATAAATTGTGTGCACAGGCTGAGTGGTAGGGAGCCGGTTGCCGAAGGCAATTCAACAACCGAGGGTTGTTGAAAGGCGAGTCTCCGAGCAGCTAGGCTACGAAGGCGGAAGGGAGCCGGTTGCCGAAGGCAATTCAACAACCGAGGGTTGTTGAAAGGCGAGTCTCCGAGCAGCTGGGCTGCGAAGGCGGGTGTGCATCGTCGGAAAAAAGTAATTTTTCTGAATTAATTTGTTGAGGATGGCAGAAAAAGTGAAAAAATTCACTTTTTCTGCCATTTTTTTTTGAATTTATTGCCGAATTTGAACTTTTTTTGCCTATATATATGTGGAATGTTTGTGAATGAATCGTGCTGGCTCTTTGTGGCGTGTGCGTGGAGGCGGCTGGTACGGATAGATTCTGTGAAACTCTTTATTTATATGTGTCCGTTTTGGGTGGATTTCTGTTTTGTACGGATAAAAGTGCTTGATGTGGTGGATTTATCTGTACTGTGTGGGAGGCTTGGTCGGGGGACTACAGATAAAATGGGCAGAGTTGCAGAATTTATCTGTGTGCGTGAATTGGTAGTTGCTTCAACAATACGGATAAATCTTTTGAGGAACATAAATTTATATGTGTGATTGTAAAAAGTCTTCTCGGTGGGCACATATAAATTTATAGAAACTTGGAGTTTTATCTGTGTGTCGGCAGAAAAAATTAAAATAGCGTACAGATAAAAGTGCTTTGTGTGGTGAATTTATCTGTATGATTCAGCAAATTGGAGGAAAAATGAAGGAAAACTTGTTTTTGGAACCAGAGATTTTTGTGGATCTCATTGAAAAAAGAGTGGCAGAGCTTGAACAGTTGCTGGCAAGGAAAAAAATTGAGCTGTCGAAGGCTCCTTCTGGACGGTTGAGGATTTCTGGAATGGGGACGGGAGCACAATTCTACATTCTGAATGAAAAAAATGACACAAATGGAAAATACCTGCCGGTTTCTCAGAAAAAATTGGCCCGCTCAATTGCTCAGCGGGATTATGATAAAAAACTGGTTGCGGAAATAGAAACGGAGCTGAAGGCACTTCGGAGGGCGGCTGGATCTTGTGCTGGAAAACGGATTGAGAAAATATATGATTCACTTTCGGTGCAGCGCAAAAAATTGGTGGAACCAGCGTTTATTCCTGAGAAGATGTATGTTCAACAATGGCTGGAAGTGGAATACAGCGGAAAAGATTTTTATGAGGGCAGTCCAAATTATTATACGGAAAATGGGGAGCGGGTTCGTTCAAAATCTGAGATATTGATTGCGAACATGCTGAAAAAATTCGAAGTGCCTTACAGATATGAATTTCCGCTGGAAGTTAAGAATTTTGGTACTGTTTTTCCAGATTTTATGTGTCTGAACAGATTTACGCGGCGGGAATTTTATTGGGAGCATTTTGGACTGATGGATGATTCGGAATATTCTCTGAAAATGCAGAAAAAACTGGAGCTGTATGCTCTGAATGGAATTTTTCCTGGGGAAAATCTGATTGCGACTTTTGAATCAGATGTGGTTCCGCTGAATCTGAAGGTGGTGGAAGCGCTGATCCGGAAATATTTGCTGTAGCTTCATTTTTCTAAGGTGAGGTTGTTTTTTTGCCGAAAAATGAGGAGAAGAAATCTAATTTTTGGAGTTCTCTACGAACCGACTGAGTGAACGCATAAAATCTATGTTCTCAAATGCGAAGCTGGCTATAATTGTGCTGGTGATGGGATTGGTGTGCGTGGGGGCGTGGGGAGAAACTTATTATTGGATTGGTGGAACTTCTGAAATTTGGGAAAAGGGTGCGAATTGGAGTACAACAATTGGTGGAACTTCAGATGGAACTTATCCAGATGATAATACTGATACAGCAATAATAAATGGAAACAAAACTGTAACCATTTCATTGGGTTCTGATGTTCAATTGGCAACATTTCAACTTAATTCAGCAACTGTAACTTTGGAGTTAAATGGAAATACTCTTAATGTCTCTGGTTTCTTGAATTTGGGAACGGGAAATTCTGGAAGTTACGGAAATTTAATTCTCAACAATGGTTCTGTATCTGTAGGTAGTATTGATACTTGCGATGCTGGAATAAACTCTCTTACATTGATAAATGCCAGTTTTAATGTTTCAACAAATGTTTATGATAATGGAACGGGAACCACAACTATTACAGGTGATTCGTCAAGTTCTATTACTTTTCCAGCACAGACAGGTTACAACGGTAATACAACAAGCTTTGTTTTTGAAGGACTTGTTCCTGGAACAACTGCATCTGGATTTTCATTTTCTTGCGACAGTGCACCTTCAATTGGCTCCACTGTTAATGTGAATATTCAGTCCACAGGTGGAAGCGGAAGAATTTATTACAAGGCAGAAAAAGTCGGTACTAGTGATGGATATACGGTGAATGGCACCGAGATGAGATTTGGCAGTTTTGTTGAAATTGAAACTCTGAGTGAAAACGATATTCTGCAAATTCCTGTATATTATCCATCTTCAATTGCTCAAGATTCAGGTGTCAAAATAGTTTTTTATTCTGGTGACACTGAAGATTCTGCAATTGGAACTTTGAATTTTATACAGAAAACAGCTGTTACTAAAGTTACTGTGTGGAAGGATCCTGTGGATCGATCGTGGAAGAATGATTCAAACTGGACCAATGGTGTTCCGCAAGCAGATGGAATTGTCACAATTGGTTTTGCTGATAAATATCCAGTAATAGATGAGGATACTGCAAATTTAAGATCCTTGACTATTTCAAGTGGGGCTGAATTGACACTTGAAGGTTTATATAATCTGAACTCGAGTAAAGTAATAAATAACGGAACTCTTTTTATAAAAAATGATAATTTCACCGTTGGAACAAAAATAAATGGAAAGAATTCGACAATCAATTACGACGATGGTGCGACCTCGGCTTCCTGGGGTGAAAGTTATGAAAATCTTGTTAATAATGGTACCATAACTGGCAGTACCGGTGACATTACTGTAAATGGAAATTATTCTGGAAATGGAACTTTTAAGGCTTCATCTGGAAGCACTACATTTTTTGGAAATGTGGATTTGTCTGAAGCTGCTAGTTTTGATGCGAATGGTGGAACAATCAAATTCTTCAATAAAAATGGCCAAGATGCAATAACATTTAAGACTCGCAGTAACATGATTTTTAATAATTTTTGGTTCTGCGGAAATACCAGAATAGAAATTGATGGAGATGTTAAAGTTGATGGTTTCATTCTGCAGGATGCAAATAATATTCCTAATGATTGTAAGCAAACCAGTGATTTTACTTCTGATATTGTTGTTGCTAGTGAAAAAAACGGCACATTAACTGCAAAATCTATGAAACTCTGCAATTCCAATGGTGAACAGGTTATTGCAGATATAAATTTTGATGTAGATACAGAAGTCGAAAATTATGTTCAGCTTACAATTGGTTCTCACCTTGTGATTAATAAAGATTTTAAGGCAAAGCTTTTTGACTGTATTTCAGGGAACACTTCTCCACAGCCTGTTGTAGAAGTTTCAGGAAAGCTTGATGTAACTGAGCAGATGGATCTGGCTTCTAATTATGGTTGTACTTCCAGGGTGGTAGTGAACTCTGGTGGAAATCTTAAAGCTCCAAAAATTGTCTGGGCTAGAACTGATTCTCAAAACTTCGTAACTTCAAACGATGAGCGGGTTCTTTTTAATAATGCTGGAACTGTAGAAATTACGGGAAATGGAATTATTGTTCCTGAAAAAAATACAAATAATGAGACTCTTGAACTTTCTAATTCGGGTACAATCACCTTTACAGATTCCAATGCAACTCTTTCTGCTTCAAAGATTAAAGGCTCTGGCACAATTAACTTTGCTGGTGGAACAATTACTGAAACTTCTGCTACAAGTTCTATCGGAACTCTTACCATTACTGGTGCAACTGGAACAACTGTTTCTGGCAAATTTGATATTGGAACACTGACTTCGAAAAAAAGTTCTCTTGCTTTTGATAATGAATGTGAGTTTGGAACATTTAATATTGGTTCTGATTCCATTAGTTTTCCAATCACTGTAACATTCCCTGCTGAAAAAACTCAGACAATTGGAACAATTTCTTGTGAAGGTTCTTCTATAAATAATGTTACTTTGCAATCTGATACAGCTGGTTCCAAATGGAATGTTACTTTTACTAATTCTCCAAAAAATTCTTCATTTAGTCATACAAAAGTTGAAAATTCATCTTCAACTTCAAATCTCTATCTTTATCCAGAAGATGACTCTATTACAGATAGTTCATTGAGTTTATTGCCAGCTTCTTATTCTACAGAAAACTGGTTTGCAGCAACATATTACTGGGTTGGAAACAAATCTGAATCTTGGCTCAATGCAGGTGGTGAAAACTGGGCTTTTGATGAATCGAAAACGGCTCTTGCTGGGGCAGGAATTTATCCTGATTATTCCAACGGTTTAATCGAAATTGTAATTCTTGATTCCTCTAGAAATATTCTGGATCTCAGTTCTGATGTTGGTTCTCCTATTACAAATCCAATCAAGGTAAAATCGATTACTGTAAACGAAAATCAAACTTTAGATATTGGAAGCTGTTCTATAGAAGTTTCTGATTCTGGTGTGGGTATTACCAATAATGGAAAAATTCGTCTGAAAGGTGATTCTTCTCAATCAATAACTGGAACAATGGTTAATGGAACAAATTCTACCATTGAATATTACGGAACAAATATTTCAAAACTTGTCTGGGATGGGGATGATTCAGATACTGACTTTCAATATGTAAATCTTGAATTCTCTAAAGGTTCAGCTGGTACAATTTCTTCCATATTAAATGTTTCTGGAACTACTTTGATTGCTAACGACAGTGGAAAGAATCTTGTTTTTGATGGAACAAATACTTTTACTGGAAAGGTGACTTTAGGTGACGGTTCAACTCAGGCTGGAAATGTAACATTAAGCGGGGCAAATACTTTTGGTGGCGACATTGTAATTACGGATGCTGGCGATGTTACTTTCTCTTCTGGAAACAACTCTTATGCTTCTGAAAAATCTGTAACAATCACAAATGCAGATGATATAATTCTCAACGGAAATGCTTTGACTGTAGCTTCTGGTGCGAACTGTTCTTCTCTAAACATAAAGTGTCCTGTAACTTTGGAAAATGTTACAACGACTGAAACCCAGACTTACGAAAATATAGTCACTCTTTCTGGCGATGCAACTTTATCTGGAAGTTCCATTATTTTTGATGATAATTGTTCAAAAATCTCTGGAACTGGTAAGACTTTGACTTTTGATGGTGATGTTACTTCTAAGGGGGCAATTGAATATGAACCTTCTGTTGTTGTAAACGCTTCAAAAAAATTGTCTGGAACTGGAACAATTACTTTTGATTCAGCTGTTACAAATAAAGGAACTGTAGAAGTGCCTTCTGTTGCTGATGGTTCTGATGGAATTATTTTTAATGGAAATTATTCTGGAACTTTAACTGGTTCTACAACTACAAATCCTGTGATTCAGTTTAAAGGAAATTCTGCTGTTATTTCTGTAACTGGCGAAAATACATTCAATGCTACAAAATTTACAGGTAGTTCACAAACCGTAACTTTATCAGACAACAACACATTCAATTCTCTTTCAATAACTGGAAATGGTTCTGAATTCAAATTTGGTGCTGGTCAAACTCAGACTGTTTTTGAAACTTTGATTGTTACAGGTGAAGCAGATACCGAAACTGAAACAAACAAGATTACATTAAAATCAACACTTCCTGATTCACAATGGAACATTTCAGTCGGAAATCTTACTGGTTCTTCGGTTTCTTATGTAAAACTTTCAGATTCAAACAATGTTTCTTCAGATTATCTTGTCGCATTGAATTCAGATGATAACAACAACAACGACCGATGGAGTTTTACAGGAAACGAATACACTTGGACTGGTTCAAACGGCACAAACTGGTACGACAAAGCAAACTGGTCTCCAAAATCAATTCCAGGCGTTGGAACAAAAGTAAAGATTGTTAAAAAAACAAATGCTCCAAAACTTGAATTTGCAGTTACTGGTGAAGAAATTCCTATAGAAACTGTAAAATACCGTTCGGTTGGTTCAACTGGAGAAATCCTTGTTGACGGCGGAATTTTCGATTTATCTGACAAAAATGTAACGGCTGCAAAATTTACAAACAATGGTCGAGTCAGAATCGGCGGAAATCAGGATATAAAAGTAAATGATGTTGTGGTTTCGACAGGCTCAACCACCGCTAATCTTGTGAACGGAACAGATTCTGTTGTGGAATATTACGGTTCATCAACGGCTGTTACTTTTACAAGTCTTGCCTGGGGGAAAGATTACGAAAATGTTGAATTTACAGGTAATCTTGTAATAAATGGAATTGAGACAGGTGCTGGTTCAGTTGATTATCCATTGACTGTTCAAAAGAAAACAAAAGTTCTCAATGGCGAAGGAAATATTTTCAAATTAACTGGAAATAATACGTTTAATGGTGAAGTTGAATTAGGTTCAAATACGGCTAAGGCTGGAAACATAACTTTAAGCGGTAAAAATATTTTTAACGATAACATCACAATCACAGACGCTGGAAATGTTACATTCTCTTCTGAAAACAATTCTTATGCTTCTGAGAAAACTGTAACAATCACAAAAGCCGACAATGTGATTCTCAACGGAAATGATTCTGGATTCACTTTGGTTTCTGATGCGAACTGTACTTCACTGAACATAAAATGTCCTGTAACTTTGGGAAATGTAACAACTACTGGAAAAATTTCAGGAACAACCCTGAACGAAACACAGCTTTATGAAAAGGCTGTTACACTTTCTAGAGACTCAACATTCCTTGGTGGAGAAAATGTAGTTCACTTTGCAGGAACAGTAAACGACGAAAATTATTCTGTAACAGTTGGAAATGAATCTATAAAAACAAATGCCACATTCTCTGATGATGTAACAGTTTTTTCAATTGAAGTAAAAGGAACAACAACATTCAACAAAACATCTTCTCAAAATATTACAACAACAGACACACAAACTTATTCTGGCGATGTAATATTTAATTCAGCAGATATTCTCATTAATGGAAGTACTGTTTCTGCTGTTTCTGCTGGTTCTGATGTAGCCGTAAATCTTATTGATTCAGAAAAAATTGTCACATTCTCTGATTCAACAGCATTTAAACAGACTTCAACTAAAACCTTCACAATTACAAGTGGAAATGTAAAAGTCGGAAAAAACAAATTCGATTGTGGAAAACTCGTAATTTCAGCTGACTCTTCATTCGTTCAGACAAAATTCAATTCTTCTGATGAAACTGAAAACGGAACAGAATATTCTCAATCAGTTTACGGAATTGAAAACAACGGAAAATGTATCTGGGATTCGTCTTCATCTGGCGGAACATTGAGTCTGTTTGGTTCTGTAACTGGTTCAAATGCGAGCCAAGTCTTGTTCAACAAGAAAAATGTAAAAGTCGAAACAGACATCACTTTGAGCGGAATCTTCTATGATCTGGTAATTCCTGCTGAAAAAACTGTGACAAACGGAAGCGGAATTGTTGTAAGAAGAAATCTGACTGTGAACGGAACCTACTCGCACAATGAAGAAACATTAACTTTGGGCGGAATCATTTTTGGCTCAACTTATTCAAGTGAAAGCGGCGAAATTTCAGATAAAGCAGCAACTCCAACAGAATTTGGAAACATTGTTGTAAACGCTTTGGATGGAACTGACATTTCCAAAACTTTTGCAACGGATTTTAAAACCAAGTCCATAACTTTTGACACAACAAATGTAATTTCAGGACTCATTTTGGGAAAGACTGGAACTACTGGCGTAAAATTCGTTTCTGACTCTGACATTGTGATTCCATGCGGCGTAACTTTGAGTTCAGATTCTGAAATTACCTGTCCAAACCTTGAAATGAAATCAACAGTTGGCGGCAAGGACAAAAAACTTACATTGAACACATCGGCCTCTTCAAAAATTACAGGCGACATTGGAAGCCCAACAGAACCTTTGGGTGATGTTTCTTCAACAAATTCAACTTGCAAAAACACATTCTCTGGCAGCATTTTCTGCGCAGACTTTAAGATAAATGGAAATTTAACAGGAAACGGAAATTTTGACGCAAAATCAATTTATGTAGCAGGAACAACAAAACTTATCAACACTGGTTCTCAAAAAATCAACACGGTTGAAAAGCAGGCTTTTTCTGGTGACTTTACTTTTGCAGGAAATCTTGAAATCACTGGAACTGAAAGCAGCTTTGGCGGAAACTTAACTGAATCTGTGGCAGGAAGAAAAGTTGACTTCAAATCCGACGATTCTGTTATAAATGTGACTGGTGAAGTAAGAATCAGCGAATTGAACTTTAAGGGTGAAGGCCAGAATGTAACTTTATCCGGCGAAAATTCGATTGGAACAGCAACATTCTCTGGAAATTCTCAAAACGTAACTTTATCAGCGGACAACACATTCTCAAATCTTTCCCTGACTGGAACTGGTTCTGAATTCACTTTTGGTGCTGGTAAAACTCAGACTGTCACAAATATTCTCACCATTACTGGCGCAGACGACACTGAAACAGAAAAAAACAGAATCACGATGAAATCTTCTGAACCCGGTTCACAATGGAACATTTCTGTTGGAAATCTGGCGGAAACTTCAGTTTCTTATGTGAAACTTTCTGATTCAAACAACATTTCTCTGGATTATCTGGAAGCGCTGAATTCCATTGATGAAGATAACAATGACCGCTGGACTTTTGCTGGAAATAGCTATGTCTGGACTGGTTCAAACGGCACAAACTGGTACGACAAATTAAACTGGTCTCCAAAATCAATTCCTGGGCCAAAAACCAATGTTTCTGTTCCTGCTGTGGAAAAGCACCCTGTCCTTGAATTCAATGTTACGGGTGAAGAAATTGAAGTTGTTTCAGGAAGCGGAGTAAAATTCCGTTCTTTGGGTGAAGATGCCACAATTACAGTTGAAGAAAATTCTCAGATTGATTTGACAGATAAAAATCTCACTGCAAAAAAATTCACAAATAATGGACGCGTCAGAATCGGTGGAAATCAGAATATTGTGGTTTCGACTGGCTCAACCACCGCTGGCTCAGGCTCAACCACCGGAAAATTTGTGAACGGAGATGATTCTGTTGTTGAATATTATGGAAGTCCAGAAACTACGGCCTTTACAAAGCTTGCCTGGAGCACTGAATATCAAAATCTGGAATTTAATGGAAATCTCTCTGTTCAGGTTGCTGATTCTGAAAAAGGTTCTGCTTCACTTCCAATCACCGTTAATGGCACAACTTTTGTTTCCAATGGTGAAGAAAATGCCTTTGAGCTGAAGGGTGAAAATACATTCAGGGGCGTTGTAACTGTTTCCGGCTCTGGAAAAGTTGTTCTCAACAGCACTGATTCTGGATTTGTGCTTGCTCCAGCTTTGACTTCAACTTCTCTCCATGTTATGAGTCCTGTCACTCTTGAATCTGTAACAACAACAGGTTTGATTAATGGAACCGCTTCAGATGAAACCCAGCTTTATGAAAAAGAAGTGACTTTATCAGGAAACGCATTGCTTTTGGGCGGAGAAAATCTGGTTCACTTTGGGGATGCTGTTTCCGGCGCAGAATACACTCTTTCTGTTGGAAATGAGACTGTTTTGACAAATGTGCTTTTCTCTGGAGATGTGAACTCAGATTCAATCTATGTTGCCGGAAATGCGGAAAGCTCTGCTGACATTTCTTGTGGCGGAACCATCTATATAGAAGGAAACAGCGTATTCTCAAAATCAGGTCAGCAGAGCATTGTTTCTGCAGGGGATGAAACATATAAAAAATCTGTAAAAGTGAACTCGGCTCTCAAAATTCAAGCTGGTCCTGAAACAGGTGAAAATACTGCTTCAATTTACTTGAACGGAATTTCTTCTGGAAACGGAAGCATTGATGCTGTTGCCGGAACAAAAATTGAGTTGAAGTGTGCAGATTACATCACTCAGGGCAAACAGAAATTTACAGCAAAACAGATTCGTCTTGAAAAAGCCGAAACAGCTGGAGAATATACCTGGGATGCTGAAAAAATTGAAACATCCACTTTGATTGTTGATTTTGCAGAAAGCACTGTAATTCTTGCTTCTAATCTTACTGCGGACAATTTCTATTTCTACAACGGAAAAATGCAGCTAACTGATGTGACTCTTTCTACGCTGAAAACCTTTGCAGCCTGGGGAAAAGCATTTGATTCAACTGACTACAGATATTCTGCATCAAATACAAGATTCAATCTGGCTGGCTTTGAACGAAACAAGAATGAGAATTCCGCTGAATTTGCTGTTCTTAACGGGGCAACATTTGCAGTGGGAACAAATTTCTATATAAACGGACTTGATCTCTCTGGAGATTCACTGAAACTTGTTCTTCCAGAAAACGGCGACTCTTCTTGTACCTTCAATAATTCTGCTTCTGCCCGGGAAGATATGTGGGGCTTGGAAAACTGTTTTGCGGCTGTGTTCAACTCAACGATTAAGAACACAAAAGTTGAATGTGCTCAGAGCGGAAAATCAGCTTACATTTCTGCAGCTGCCATCAATGGTGAAATCAAAAATCAAGGAGTTGTGGACGGCGGAAATAATACTTCAGTGACTTATGCTGCAGACGGAACTGTTTCTGGATTGACCGGATTCCAGTTCAATTATCCTCAGATTAGCAAAGCTTATTCTGTTTATGATGATGTGGTTTGCGTTGAATTCAATATCCCTCTTGAAAATACGTCGGATGAAATCTCAAAGCAGATTGAACTGAATTCTTCCAAAGAAACCGGCGGCTTGTGGTACAATTCTGGAGGTCTTTGTGCCAGCGCAGGTGTATTTACCGATGCAGACTGTACTCAGCCATTAAAAGCAGATGCAGCAAACATCACAAAAATTTATGTAAGAACAGCATCCGGAACCTGGAACACCGATGCCACAGGAAAAACTGTTGGTGAGGCTGAATCTACGGACAGAAATGACAACCACAAGTCCATCACAACGGATCTTACCTGGATTGTGGGTGCATTTGTTGCAGAACACGGTCACACAATGTCACAGAACTACGGTCTAAACGGGGCTGAATCATATAAGGAAACTGAAGACCACTGTGCTCCGGTTATGGTTGAAGTGTACACAGGTCAGGAAAAGCATGTTTACGGTGAGGCAGATGTTCAGAGTGAATATGATGCCCACAACTTCATTGAATTCAAATATTCAGAAGCTGTTGATATAGGTGATATGCCTTTTGACGGTGCAGAACTGAATCAGAACAAACAGGCACAGACTGAATTTGCCTCAGATTCAGCTCACGGTGGCGCAATTACAAATGTCAGCGGCGGCTTGAATGTGGCAGGTTATGGTCACGCAGAATCAGGTATTGTAGAAGGCGGAATAAACACTGCTGCAGGGCCTGTTTCTTATGGAAATACAGAAATTCATTCTCTTTACAGATATTTCAGCGTCACTTCTGATGGTCCTGCAAAAAATCAGACACACAGAATCAGACTTTCTGTTGCGGGTTTTGTTGACGGTTCAGTTCAGGTTGGTTCAAAAACTTACCACAACTGGAAGGGCTATCTGAACGATGTGGAAACTCCATCTGGCGTGTTCAAGACTGTGGTAAATCCATACATCCATGACCGTGCCGCAGACACAGGAGCTACTGATTCAGCGGGAACACCTTTGTACAACAAATACGACGGTGCTGGTACAGCAGAAAATCACAAGCTCCTCACAATGCAGATAAGAAACTCAATTTCCAGCAGCACACTCTACGGACCTTGGGATGTTCAGGCCCCGGTTTTTGCACCATTTGTTAGAAATCAGGCAGACTTCAAGAACTGGGCTGATGGAAGCTATGTTCCGAAATATCACGAAATCGTAGGTTCTGTAGAATCGGACGCAAACCCATATCTTCAGAACCTGGAATTCCATTTCTTTGACAATCAGGACTACGAATTGAACTGGTGGAAGTCAAAGGTTGGCTGGATGCTTCCTTCTGATGATGATGAAAAAGAAACAGCTTCAATTGCTAAACTGCCGGAAGAAATTGGTGGTAACAGGGACTTTGTAAACGGTTCTTCAATTACTTCTGCAAACCAGACAACCGGTGGAATCCGAAGAAGCAGTCTTGAAGGAGCAAACAGAGGTTTCAGCTATTCATACGAACTGGATGAAGCTAAAGCCGACAGAAGAGAGGTTGGAACAGGACAAATTTCTCAGCTTGTTAAGAGCAATATCTTCAGAATGGATGAGGACGAGCTTACAAAAGATGATGGGCTTTATATAAGTGTTCCGCTTAATTCAGTTGACCTTGCAAAACTTCCTGTACGAACAAGATTTGAAGTGAATTTTGATTCGGACAAGAGCTGCATCACGGATCTGGCAGGAAACAGACTCCGTTTTGATAAAATTGTTACAATGAGTTCGCTGGATCTGGTTCCGCCGGCTTATACAATGACGCTTGCACCAATCGGCCATGACAAAATTTATGTGATGTTCACAAAGGCATTGTTCTATAAGACAAAGCAGCTGCAGGATTTGGACGAATCGCAGTTTGCTGAATTTAAGGAAAAACTTTGCCAGTCATTCAAGATTGTAAAAACTGGAACTGGTGATATTCAGTCAGAATACGAAATTGTTGATGTTCAGAGGGTTTCTGAAACCATGGATTGTACCGCACTGCTGTTCACTTTGAATGATACTGTGACTCTAACAAAAATTGAGACACTTTCTCTGTATGCCAAGGGTGTTGAAGGCGAAATCGTTTTGAATAATTTTGGCCAGAAAATGCTGAACACATATATTCGTGATGAAATCGAAAATTATCTGGAAGTTGGAAAGGCCCATGTAATCAGTGACTTTGCCGTGAACGCTGTGAAGGTTCTGTACGCATATTCTGATGTTGCCGGAACTGGCTGGGATGAGCAGGGAATCTACGGAACGGACGTGGCACCAGTTTCCAGCGACTATGCGGCTCATGAATTTGATGCAGATGCAGGAAATTACGGAAAATTGCGATCTGGTGGAGACATAACAGTTCAGGTTGAATTTGACAACGACAACCAGCAGGAACGAGTTCTTGAAATGGTAATAGATAAAAAGGCTGCTCTTTCTGAAAACTGGGTTTCTGATACCTACAACAAATTGACAGGTTCTTCTTGGCGCGTATGGCTGGATTCTCCACATGATTCACTGGCTTCAGGTTATAATGCAAGTCCATTGGAGACACCTGAACTAAGCGATGTTCCAGATTCCGACACCTTGAAGAATTTTACATTCAAAAACGACGTGTTCAATTTTAAGGGAGGAGACGAATTCCAGTTCATCTTCAGAATAAAGGACGGTTCTGGAGCATACATCACTTTGAACCACGACAATGACCCAACTACACCTGAAATTCCATTGTACGGACTGTGGATGCCAGAAGACAGAATAGCCCGTGGTGACTTCTCGTTCCTGGATTTGTGGTCATTCGGAATAAAGGACATAACTTCTCAGCGTGGCGGCGTTACAGTTTTGAACAATGTAATCGACGTAAATCTCCGGGAGCAGTCCGTAATTCAGGTGGATATGAAGAATGCAGGAAACCTGAACGTATACATCATGACTTTGGACGGAAACATTGTGCAGAGGTTGAGCAAAGGCAGAACAGAAGCCGGAACCCATTACTTTAAGTGGGACGGAACAAACCTTGCAGGAAAGGCAGTTGCAAGAGGTCTGTACTTTGTAAGAGTTTCGGGACCAGGCATTGATGAAACCAGAAAAATCATGTGTGTCAAAAACTAAGAACGTTTTAGAGACCTCTCCACTACGGTCGAGGTGACATAAATGATGGTTCGGTCGAGGTGACATAAATAATGGTTCGGTCGGGGTGACAAAATTATATTTTTTCACCATTTGGCCAAAATTATGTTTTATTTCATACTTTAGTATATGAAAAAATTAAGAAAGTCTGAGCGCTTTGAAGACTTTGGCCGTGTGGAAAGTGATGAGCTTTGTCTTGTAAACGGCGTTTTGGAAGACATCAGCGCAACAGGCTTAAAAGTTTCATACAGCATTCCTCCAACGGTGGACATGGAAAAGGAGTACGAGATAAAACTGCGCCTTTCCCGTGTTGCAGAAGATGCCCTTGTGCTTATGGTAAAACCAATGAGGGTGGAGCAGGAGGAAGATCAGACATCAGTGGGGTTCCTGCTGCTTCATTCAAAGGATTCAGCCCGCCCTGAATCCTACGTAAATCTTTTAAAAGAAGAAGCGCAATCAACTAATGAAAAAATAGCCCCACAGGTCGACGAAACTTCCCTGTTCATATAGTGAATCCAGTCATTTCAATCTAATACAGACTTGTGCTGCGCTGATTGAGCCTGTCGAAATCACTGCAGCACGATAAAACAAAAAATGTCATTTCGACAAAGAAAACGTCATTTCGACCGTAGTGGAGAAATCTAACCATGGCAACAATAGAAAAATTACCTGGAACTGCTTTTCTGGCCTTTCCAGAAATGAAAAACCTGCTTACATCAGAACTTGCAGAACGGTTCGGCTACGGCAAAGTAGTAAATTCTGCAACAATCGAAGGAAAATCCTTTGCCTCAGAAAAATCAGGCTGGTACGGCGACCTGTTGTATTGTCCGGATTTTGTTCCGCCTGCAGAAAATGCTCTGCCATATTGGGCTAGAACCTGCCTTCTTGAACCATTCATCGTTCATTTTGAATCAATCGGAGAAGCCGCAAACGCCCTCAAACAGATTCAGCGAAACTGGGCCCCATATCAGTACCAGCTTTTCCGCCGTGCAAGTCTGATTCAGGAAAAATTGCCACACATCAATTTAAAAGTGCGAAAGTTCCCATTCAATATTCCAAACACACCGATGGGAATCTACACTCTGCTGGACGAAAAGACAATGCTGGCTTCAGCAGTAACAAACAATCCCGTAGCTGCTGGAAAAATTGAATTTGAAGAAGACCACGAAAATCCACCAAGCAGAGCCTATCTGAAAATTCAGGAAAGCCTCACATTATACAAGACCTTTTTTGGCGTGGATCTGCCAAAGGAAGGAGACAAATGCTTTGAAGCTGGAGCCTGTCCGGGGGGCTGGACATGGGTTCTCAGACTTTTGGGCGCAGACGTGTTTGCAGTGGACAGAGCAGAACTCTCACCGTCTTTGATGAATGATCCTCACGTAAAATTTCTGGCCCACGATGCCTTTACATTAAAACCAGAAGAAGTGTGTGCCCAGCTGAACTGTGAAAAACTGGACTGGCTTTTAAGCGACGTAATCTGCTACCCGGAACGCCTTCTGGAATGGATAAATCTGTGGCGGGATTCAGGACTGGTAAAAAACATCATCTGCACAATAAAAATGCAGGGAGCAATCAACTGGGACTTAATCAAAGTGTTCGCAGAAATTCCAAACAGCAAAATCGTACATTTGAATTACAACAAGCACGAGTTGACGATTATGATTAAGTGTGAGTAAAGGGGAGTAGTTGTTCGGGAATTTCTATGGTAAACTATGGCAGTAATTCTGAATTATGAAGAATTATGAACGAATATGAACAATTATGAAGGAATTTCTGAATTATGAAAGCAAATAACCCTTTTACATTGACATTTGGCAGACAGCCTGGCAAGTATATTGAACGATTTGAAGCTTCTGAAAATATTATAAGCACATTCATGTCAGAAAATCCAATAAGTCAGACATATCTGATAAGCGGAATTCGTGGTAGCGGAAAAACAGTTTTGATGACTTCTATCGTAAAAGAACTTGTAGCTACTGGGGATTGGATTTCCGTTGATTTGAATTCAGCTGTTGATTTGCTGGATGATTTTTCAAAACGTCTTGGCGATGCTTGTAAAAAAGGATCAGGCTTATCTGAAGGTGGAATTGATATTTCCGTGGCGGGTTTTGGTGTTGGAATATCTGGAAGTCGGGTTGAGAAAGACTCTGTAAGTAAAATAGAATCATTGCTGGAATTTGCAAAGAAAAAGAACAAGAAAGTCGTAGTTACAATTGATGAAGTTACTGCAAATTCAAGTATGAGGATTTTTGCAAGCCAGTTTCAGATTTTTATACGAAAGGAATTGCCTGTTTATCTGATAATGACTGGATTGTATGAAAATATTTTCGCGATTCAGAATGATCCAAAACTCACGTTCTTGCTTCGTTCACCAAAAATTATTCTTGAACCATTGAGCATTCATCAGATTGTTTCTCAATATAAAGAAATTTTTGACCTGGATTTAGAAACTGCAACAAAATTTGCTGCTTTGACAAAGGGATATGCGTTTGCTTTTCAGGCCTTTGGACTTTTATATTGGGAGCACAGAGACGAGCTTTCTTTTGAAAAAATAATTTCTAAATTTGATGATTTGCTGGACGATTTTGTTTATAAAAAAATCTGGGAAGGTCTTTCTGCAATCGATAAGAAAATTGTTGGTGCTTTGGTTCAGAACAACAGAGAAAAAGTTTCTGATGTTCGGGAAAAACTTTCACTTACATCTGCAAACTTTGCAAAATACAGAGAACGATTGATTAACAAAGGCGTTGTCTCTGCAACTGAACATGGTGTCATTGAGTTGTCATTGCCGAGATTCGGAAAAGTTGCACAGACTTATATTGAATACGAGTTGTTGGGGTAGGAAAAATTCCATGTTAAAGCGTACCATAACGAAATCTTCTGGCTTCAGGAAATCCAATTCCATAAAAATATGAGGACCATCAGTTAGCAGGTACCCATTCAGATTTATTTGGTAAATAAAGAAAGGACAATATATGTCTGATTTACAATATTTTTGACTTTTTTTTATAATTATCAAAGTTGCTAGATTGAACTTCGATGTATTCTATTTCATTTTGCTTAGGGAAACTGTTAATTGGGAAACAAGCATCTGGTCTTCCTGGGAAAGTTTTGGAAAATTTGAAATAATTGTACTTAAAGTTTTTGAAAAGACTTGGGTATGATTATCTGAATCCTTACCAGTAAGTAAAAACTCAACTGTTGTGTTCAGTGCCTTTGCAATTTTGCAGGCGTAATCTGCTGGAGGCATGGATTCTCGGGCATTAAGATAATTTCCAATTGAGCGGTTTGAAATCCCAGTCAAAAAGGCTAGTTCCTTAACAGTCATGTCTTTATATTCAAGAATTTCTTTTAAATTTTCCTTAAATGAATTTCCCATATCTTTATGATACTTCAATCAGCGTTATGAGAATTTGACAATGCTCAAAATGAGTGGTAAATTTATTTTAAGACTTCAATTGAAGTTTATTTTGTTTGTAAGTGCGTCAATTGAGTTAGTTGTAAGAAAATTGAAAGAAAAGGTGGCTGAAAAATGGCTGTAATTCAAATTTTAAAAAATGATGAAGTATGGCTGGAAGCAAAATTTGAAACTGACCTATCGCAAGAAGTAAGAGATTTTTTTTCAGGTAAAGCTTATTTGCTTAAACGTGATTGTGTTGAAAGTAATGATAAAGAATCTAAAATAAGTGTGAGAATAAAAAATGACGCGGAGTAGAATATCTGGATTTTGGATGTCGTTTGTGTTGAAACTTAATAACTAAAGACGTTGTTAATTGTCATTTTCATGGGAAATTGTTGGTATAGTTTAGAATTTTATCTTGTTCGGGACGGACAGGGTAATTATACAGGGTACTTAAAAATAGATGAAATTATTCACTGATAAAGAAAGTTCGATTAAGAAACAAATATTCCTCATATCACTAAGTTTCTTGCTTCTTTCAATTGGCGGACTCACATATTTATTTTTTAGATCTCATACACTAAATATGTTTACTTTTCTTAAGCTAATCAATTGTGAGCAATTTTTTCAACAGAAGTCATATAATCATACTTCAAAAATTATCGAAGTTTTTATATTTTCACTTCCCAATGGGTTTTGGATTCTTTCATTTTTAATAATACTTGGGCTTATTTGGAACAGAAAAAAAATTTGGTTTTACATTTATTCAACTTTATTCACATTCGTAAGTATCGTATTTGAAATTTTTCAAAAATATGAAATTATCCCAGGAACTTTTGATTTGGTTGATATTATTGTGTTGTCGATTTTTCATGCATTTGGAATTTTAATATATGAAATCATTATTTTGGAGGTTTCTTATGAGAAACAGAAGTTGGATTAAACATATTTGTGCTTTATTTATGGTGCTATGTTTTGGATTTTTAGCTGCCGGAAGTTTGGAAACTTCTGCGGAGTTTGACGAAAAAGCTGTTGAACAGTATAAGGCTGGAAACATTGAAAAAGCAAGGAAAATGTTTAATAAGGGAAGCATAAAAGAAGCAGACTCTATTCACGACTTGGACAAGCCAAGTAGAGCTGTTCAATGTTATTATTATTCAAAATTGCTTGAAAAAGATGGAAAAAATGATGATGCCCTTAAATATAAACTCTTAGTTTACGAACATGCAGTTAAATATACAAATTTGAGAGAATCCTATAAAGATATTTATAAAGAAGTTATGAATAACAAAGAGATACAAAAGTTAGTAAGTAGTCAGCAAGAAAAAAAAATAAAAAACTCTTACAGCGGAACATGGAAACGATATTCAATAAGTGATTCTAATTCTAAGAGTGTAAGTGAAAGTTCTATAGCCAGCAATACTCCAGTACCAGATACATGTGTTATAAAGTCAGATGGCACGGGTTATTTTAAAGTATCTGGTGGTCGAACAGATTCATTCACATGGTCAGTACCCAATGGAAAAATGGAATTTAGTTGTGAGTTTCCAGTTTTTGTGAATCACCAAGGATATATTGTATATCAACAATGGGCTTCTGTAAGAGGTAGTCTAAAACGAGTTAATGTTTTCTTTAAAAAGTAATCAGTTTCGCAGGTCTATATGAACTGAGGAACTGAAGTACTCTGTAAAAAAAGTGTGGGATTTATTTTTACACAAAGGATTTTTGCAGAAATTTTTCAATACAGTCATTCCCATGAAGAATGAACTATTTATATAAATCTGGAGATTCTATATGTCAAATGAACTTTATTATCGTGGAAGCAGCTCGTATGATGTTGCAGTAAAAGATAAAATCGATGCTCTTGAGAGAAGTGGAATTAGAAATGCTATGGCAATTCACTCTGGTATTCGAAGAATGGAATATGGAATTCGAAGTGATATCAGGCAGAGTACTTATGCAATTGTAGCTTCTCAAGAAATGCTTGCTAAAACGTTTCAGCATGGATTTGATTCTGTAAACAATACACTGGATTTTGGCTTTGAAAGGATGTCTTCTGGGTTGAACAACATTGCTGAAGAAATGAATGGTCTTGTTGATTCAATTTCAGCAATGAGCGATGCAATCTGCAATAAACTCGATGAACTTCACGGTATTATGAACAATCCTCGTCTTACTGCGGCCAGAGAACTTTTCAGACGAGCTGCCAGTAACTATGAAAAGGGGTATTATCAGGAGGCTCTTGAAGATTGTCTTCAAGCTGTGGAAAAAGAAAAGACCGATTTTATTTCATGGTATCTTTTGGGACAGATTTATCTCTATGGAGCAGGAAAGTTCAGTAATGTTATTGATCTGCAGAAAGCAGAGGAAGCACTTGAAAATGCAGCAAAATATATTGATGCAGACATTGGAATCAGCAGCGAAGCAGATAATCTTGCGTCACAAATTTATTATCATCTTGGTTATACAAAACTTTTAATAAGTAATGATTTATTGGTTGAGAATAAAACTGACGAGTCAAATGCTAAACTTGAAGAAGCTGAAAGAAAGACTCGTGAAGCATATCAAATTTCAAACAAAAATTTTGATGCAATGTATGATAATGCTAAAGAACTTCATTACCTGGGTAAAGATAATGAAAGTCTGATGTTACTTGAAAAAATTTTTGTGGAAAATAAAGAATATGCTCTGAAGGCTTCATGTGACAAGGATTTTGAGTCGTTGTGGGAAAGTATTGAAAATTCTGTCTCAAAAATAAAGGGTAATCTCGTGGCAGAAGTTAATGCAACAGCCAATAAGATTACAGAAAAGATAGCAGCAATGATTGTAAGCGATACGGACTATTTGGATGTAAATTCTGTTATCTTAAACCAAAAGGAAAAGCTTAATGAATTATTAGATGGTTTGATAAATAAGTCGTTTTTTTATGTGTTTGATCTTGCAAAAACAGAATTGCCTGAGTTTGAAGAAAAAATTAATAAAATGCCAGATATATTGTCTAGGCATAAAGCTATCGCAGAAATGCTAGTGAAATTAGTGGAAGAAGATGTGGAGTCTTATGAAAGGGGGGAATACTATGTTTCTCATAAAAAACCTTTTACCCTTGAAGACAAGGGACCTGGAAGACCAACGAATGGTAAAGGTCTTGAAACGCGCGAATGTAAAATTCTGGCTAAGTACTGTGATATAAATGAGTTGCCATGGAAAAAAAATGGATTATTTGAATCTGTATCTTGGAATTATATTTTGAATCTTTTTGAAACTAGAGCAAAACAAGAATTTGATGAAAATGTAAATATTATTTCTTTAGCTATATATAAAATCAACGCGAGACTTGAGAAACATAGAAAATTAGTGGAGGAAGTTTGTGCTCAAAAAACTCGCGAACGTGAAGCGGAAGAAAAAGTAAAGGCTGAAGGAAAACGTCGTACAAATTTATTGACAGTCATTTTTGCACTTATTGGTTCCGCCGTTATGTATATACCATATGCTGATACTAACGACAGTTTCGTTGGAAAAATTTTTGGAGCGTTACTTTGGGGAGTACCAGTAGGAGCTTTTATTGGTGCCTGTATTGGTTCTATTATTGAAGGGATGCAGAAGAAAGATTGATATATTAATAACTTATTGCGTTAATAACAAGAAATTGGTGTAGATAGTTCGCCATATTAAGGCAAGAACTGGAGATAAGAAAATGAAACTTGAAAAATATGAGATGAAAATAACGTCAAGATTGAAAGAGTTCTTTGATGGCGATGATCTTCCAAACTTATTTCTGAATGATTTAAAATTTAAGCTAGGAATTAAAAATTTTGGAGAAAATGAACTTCAGAACCAGGTTTCCATGTTATTAGAAACTTCTTGGAAAAATGCTCATAACTTTAAAGATAGAGAAAGGATAGTTGAAGTTATATCTGCAATCGTTTTAGAAAAAGATAGAGAAATAGAATGATAGTAATTCCATTTTTTCAAACTCTAGGCTTTATTTTTTCTCCAATAGCGAGTTTTGTATCAATAGTTGTCTCGTTGATTGCATTGGCAAAAGTTATAATGAATTTGTCAGTGCAGTCAGATTCTTTTTATGTAAAAATTGATTTGAAAAAACAAATACTTTTTTTTTACAACAAGGGAAAGTACAGGATTTGTATAAAAAATATTCAACTAGGTATTATTACTGATGTTATCGAACCTATTTCAGATAATATGTTGAGAAAAGAATTGCGAATTACAGGTCAAGATAAAATTAAAAAAGATGTAAGTTGTCTTTGGCTCAATTCTTTGCGAAAACAAGCAGGTAAAAATATCTATATTTTATTTGATGTAGAATCTGAATCAGGACTTTTTTATGATCAGTTGGTGTATTTGTTAAAAGACAGCAAGAATAAGTTTTATTATTCTAAGAGAAAATTAAAACAAGAAGCCTATCAAATATGTTGGTAATGGAAGTTTGTCTTGAATAGTTTAATCTGTCCCACCTGCCAAACCCAAAACCGTCCCAACTCCAAATTCTGCCGTCATTGCGGAAACAAACTTCCACAAGAAACATCGGTTCCATTTCCCGTAACTTCATCAGTTCCCTCAGTCCCAATTTCTTCTGTTTCATATCAGTCAAATATTTCAAGTGATATCATTGGTCTGTCGGAAATTCAAAATCGTCTGCAAATGTTTATCAATACTCTTGGCATCAAAAAAAAGCAGCAAGAAATCGGAATGCCTGTAAATGATTCTACAAGAGTGCTTGTTTTTAGGGGTGAAACTGGAACTGGTAAGTCGATTATGGCAGAACATTTCATCAATCAGCTTAAAAAGTCTAAATGCCTGTGTTCACAAAATGTAGAACTGACTACTGTTCACAAATTTCAACGGCTTTATAAATATGATGTGGATATCTCAAAGTTTCTTTCTGAAAAAAATCTGGGTGTGTTTTGCATCGATGAGATTCACAATGACGAAAGGTATCTGCATGAGCTTCTTCTTGGAATTACTGAAAAAAAATTTCCTACAATTTGTATTCTTCTTGGAATCAAAAAGCCATTGGAAAAATTTTTTAAGGAAAAGCCTGAACTTGCGGATCTTGTGAGCTTTTATGATTTTCCAAATGTGTCTGAGTCAAATCTTGCATTGATTCTTGAAAAAAAATTAATTCAGTGTGGTTTTGTTTTTGATGATGATGTAAAAGATTTATTTTTGCCATGTGTTCAGGAGACGAAAAATAATTCCAACACAATTTACAGAAACGGCTGGATTGTGGAAAAGGAAATTCTGTGGCGCATTTCAGAAAATCAGGCGGCTCGTCTCAGCAAAAGTTCCACTCTTTCAAAAAATGATTTAAAGAAAATTCTGGTCAGTGATTTGCCTGTTTCCAAAAAGGCACAGTCAGTAGATGAGGTTCTTTCACAACTTGATGAGCTTATCGGCATGAATTCCGTAAAGGCTGCCGTTCGTGAACTTTGCAATACAATTGTAAACAACCAGAAACGAAAAGAACTTGGTATTACTGTTGAAAATCCTAAGATTCACATTGTGCTTACAGGTAATCCTGGAACTGGCAAGACTACGGTTTCAAGAATTCTTGGAAAGCTTTTCTTTGCCATGAAACTTTTGCCAAGTGACAAGGTTGTTGAGGTTGACGGTCTTGGTCTTACGGCAGGATATGTTGGTCAGACTAAAGACAAGGTAAATGAACTTTGTGACAAGGCTATGGGTGGTGTGCTTTTTATTGATGAAGCATATTATCTTGCTGGCAGTGAAGGCGGTGCAAATTCTTACGGGAATGAAGCTGTTGGAGCCTTGCTTAAGCGAATGGAAGACGACCGAGGTAAGTCCATAATTATTGCTGCAGGTTATCAGAATGAAGTGCAGAATTTCTTAAAGATGAATCCAGGTTTAGAC